>CAZIMU010000020.1:0-18204 GCA_964540355.1 uncultured Fibrobacteraceae bacterium
TTTCTAAATGCTTTTTATCGTGTTTTATTATATTATGTCCGCAAATAAAATCAGCCTTTTCTATAAATATTTGAAATTCTTGCAAAGAATTTTTATGAAACTCTTTTCCATTATCTAAAATAGCCCCTAAATCTAAGATTTCTTCGGTTTCGGGGTGGATTTCTGTGTCTATGAAAGCTATAGTAGGCATATTAGGGGAAATATACAAAACGGTTTTTTCTACATTACCCCTAATGGGGGTCAAAATGCTTAGAATTCTCATACTAGCCTTGGCAACAAATATTTTCGCCCAAGGATATGATACCGCTTATGTTCCGGTTAAGGTGAACGCGGCGGCAACTCTCACAATTGAACTTCCAGATACGGCACCGCCCGAAGCCAAGCTCGTTGAACCGCGCAACGGTACGGTTACGGTACAGGCAAACACTCCAACTACTCTGACACTCATACTGGGAAATTCGGGAAGCACACCGATAAGGCATAGTTTGCAAACACAGGGCAATGCAACAATCACCATTTACTCAATAAACGGAGAGCGAATATTCAACGACCAAAATGTTGCCTCCGGCGCATATCTGCTTTTTATTAAGGATGCAAACGGAAAATTCTTCACGCGCAAGATAACGCATAGGGGTGGCAGGTTGAAGTTTGACAAATATAATGCCACGGTACTTGCGAAGGAGGCTGCGGCAGCCAATGGCTGGAAGATAACGGCTGTGCCAAAAGGGTTTATGTACCAATCGGCAGAACATATTTTCAATCCGGTTAAGGGGCAAAATTCCGAGGTGCTTATAACTCTGCCACCTACCGCAAATTTGGCAGACTGGACACCAACGGTCGCAGTTTTTGCCGTGGTTGAAAAGCCCAGTACCAGCATTGCCAATTCCGATGTGCAGAATGTGAATGTAAAGAATGTCGCTTTGTCTTGGAGCTTGCGTCCAAACGTCACGAAATATGAAGTGTATAGAGATGGCGAACTTTTAGGGGAAACATCGGGCAATTTAATGGAAGACTATGATTTAAAAATAGGTCAAACTTACGAATACATTGTTGTAGGACACACATCTTCTAACAAAATTCTTTCTACACCAGTTCAAGCAACCCCCTTTGCCGCCACTGCCGCTCCAGGAACGTGGCGTTATATGAATCGAAATTCCGAAGGTGGTTCCTCAGAAACCACTGTCACTGCTGCTGCGGGTGGGGGGAGCCCCGGTGGGGTAGCTGGTGCTGACAATAAGAGATATGAGTTTCAGGTAACAGGAGACGGCACACTCCGAACTTTTCAATATCGTACATCCACAAACGGAACGTCTTGGAGCAATTGGACAAATCTCCCTTCGTCTCCGGGTGGCAGCAGTGCTTTAACTGTGGGTTCGTGGACTGGCAACTTGAACGGAACGAAAACCACCATCAACCCTGCCGTTTTTGTTTCCAGCGGCACTACTTGGAACGGAGCTTCTGGGCAAACCGGAATAAAATTGGAAGGGGTACATTGGTACAGAGTACAGGACAAAGGGCTTCGCATAGGTGAGTTTCAAGAAGGAAAGTACGTGCTTGGCTGTCACCGCGAACCGAGTGACAATTATAACCTAGCCCACATTATGCTGGTGAGCTGCTATCCAAACAATGGCAAGCCTTATGGCGAAATAACTTATTCAGGTCGCCCCTTTGGATTCGAATCGCGAGACCAGCGGATTTTTGTTGACAACGATGGCACTCCATACGCTATGTGTTCGGCTTTGGGTGACAGTCATTTCTTCAAGTTGGATCCAAATTGGAAGGAGCCAATAGAGCATACCAACCACGTATTCAAGGGAGCATACAAAGAAACACCGGATATTTTGCGCTACGGCGACTGGTACTTTTATTTCGGTTCAAGGCAGAACGGATGGTATCCGAGCCAAGTGCAATATGCGATGAGCAAGAATATTGGTGGCACGTGGAGCGAGCTTAAAGATTTTGGCAATGTAGTGACTTTCGGTGCGCAGTTCAACGGCATTAGAACGGATTCTTACGGAGACGGAAAAACAGCCTACGGTTTTTATTCCTATCGGTGGTCCAACCAATGGGACGGCATTTCAAAGGAGTCCAACGGCAACCCACGCCGTTTCTCCATTCTCAACATTCACGGCGATTATGTAAGCTCCCACTGGTTCAACAACATCGTATATTATCCCGCGCACGGTTATGTGGGCATTAGACCCGGTCGCAACCTTTCTCTAGGCAAAAAAGTAACCGCGCCATCTAGCCAAAAGCAGGCAAACTTGCAGGCGGTAACCGATGGCATGGAAACATCCGCTGCCCCGCGTTACGAAAACAATGCCACTCCTTATGAGTTGGTTATAGACCTTGAAAAAGCATCGGTGATAAGAGAGATAACCGTGACAACCAGAATAGTAGGCGGCTCGGAAAGCCCTGCTCAATATACCCTGAGCGGCAGCACAAACGGCAGTAGCTATACCCAATTGGCAAATGCCTCGTCCAACGGTCAGCCGGGCTTTGTGGTTCACGTCATCGACAATGCAACCGCATATCGCTATGTAAAACTATCGGTATCAAAATTTAACGATATTCGCCACAACAACAATAACACAGTAAGCTGGGCAGACGGCGTGTATGAAGTTGCGGTGTATGGAACTTGGAGGTGAATATTCTTTATGAAAAAACTTTTGGTTTCTCTTTGTATTTTATTTTTAATTTCCCCATCTGTGGTTTTTGCGGAACCATCTCAAAGCAATGATATTGAGTATTTTTTTGGTACTGGAAAACTATCAATGTTTGCAGGGCCTTATACCCGTTTGCGTTTCATTAATAATTCATTGGTCGTAGGAATGGGTGGTGGCGGAATTATATGTTGGGATCATCGGTATTATATTTATGGGCAAATGACAACGTATGACTCTAAGGTACCTAAGCATACCGAGATAGAAATGGGATTGGTAAATTATGGTGCAACTATAGGTTATATCTTTTTTCCACAGAATAAAATACATTTTTCCACAGGCGTTCAGTTTGCAGACAATAATATTATATTCCGTGAAAGCAATGGATTAAAAATTGATAATGATATTAAGTTTTTTTCAATTGCCCCTGAAATAAATGTTGAGGCAAATATTTTTAAATACTTACGGATATACTTGGGTACAGGTTGGCATTTTGCAATTACAGATGATGATTATTTAGATATTAACCATAAAACATTAAGTGGCTTCTCAATTAATTGGGGATTCCTTATGGGTGAATTTTAATGGGAAATGTAAAGCAGACAATATTAGAAAAGGCTTTAGACCTATTTTCAATAAAAGGCTATGAAGGCGTTTCTGTAAGTGAATTGACAGAAGCTGCGGGTATAACAAAACCAACTTTGTATTATTATTTTAATAGCAAAGAGGGGCTGTTTGATACTGTTTGCCATATATATTACGACAAACTGAATAAGATAGTCGCGGAAAATGCGGAATACAAATCTAAACCTAAAGATTATCACGAAGATATACATTATACACTATCAAAATTGACAAAAGCCTATTTTGAGTTTGCTCGTGAAAATGAAGCCTTTTTTCGAATTATGTTGGCAAATCTGTCTATGCCTCCCTCATCAGCGGTATATAAAATAGTGGAAAAATACCATTTTGAGCAATTTGACATAATAAAAAATACATTTAATAAAATGAGCAAAGGGCACGGCAATCTCAAGGGTAAAAGCGAAACATTAACTTGGTCATTTATTGGAATAATAAATTCATATATCGCGCTGTATTTTTACGGCGTTTCTGGCTTAAAACTGGACGAAAAAGCGGTAAAAGAGCTTGTCCATCACTTTATGCACGGTATTTATTCGTAAATTAATTCCGCTACCCCCTACTAAGTGCCCTGACAGGTTGCAAAATAAACTTAGTGGCGAAAATTTTTGTATTTTTAGAAAAAATGAAGATATATTTGGACAATTGTTGCTATAACAGACCCTTTGATTCTCAAACAGGGCAGATTGTTATATTGGAAACTCTTGCAAAATTGTATATTCAAGAACTTGTTTTGAATAAGAAAATTGAACTTGTATGGTCGTATATTCTTGAATATGAAAATAGCCAAAATATAATAGAATCAAAAAGAGATGCTATTGCAAAATGGCAATCCCTATGCGTTGAATATGTTCGCAAATCAGATACCATAGTTGAACTGGCAAAAAATATTGTTAAAATAGGGATAAAGCCTTTTGATGCTCTGCATATTGCTTGTGCAATTACCGCAAATTGTGACTATGTTATCACCGTGGATAAACGAATGGCAAAATTCAAGGATAATAGAATAGTTGTGTGCAATCCCATAGATTTTCTTAGAATAGAGGAGGCAAGATGTTAAATAACGCAGTTTTGTTGGATAAGGGAATAAAATGCTTGGTGAATGAGCTAGGAATGCTTGAATCCGAGCAATTTATTCATATTCTTTTAAGTCAACCGTTTGATTATACGGAGTGGCGAGAGAAAAATTTATGCGTAGGTATGTCCGTGGAAGAAATCAGCGATGCCGCCGTTGAGTATGGCAAAACACTTTCTCCCTAACAACCTTCTTTTCATTTTTCTACATTGTACTCACAATGAAAAAGCAATTCTCAAAATTCGCATTAGTGGCAATCCTTGGGCTTGCCTTAACATTCACATTGTGACGATGGCGGCGGCAATAATGGCGGTGGCGGCGGGAATGATTGTAAGCTCTATGATGAAAATACTATAAACTGCGATAAATATGGCAGACTTTATGATTGGGCAACGGCTATGAACATAGAGACAAAATACAATAGAGAAGAATGGGGCGAAAGTGATGAAAAACATCAAGGCATTTGTCCTAGTGGTTGGCATTTGCCAAGCACAAATGAGTTGAAAAAGCTTATAAATTTTGTTGGAGGTTTAGGAACTAAATTAATGGCTACAAGCGGTTGAAATTCGTATAATGGCGTTCCTTCCGGCACAGACGAGTTCGGAAATAGGAGCCATTCAGATACGCTCTGTTGTGTTGGCAACCTAGGCTATTGGTGGGGTGCTTCTGAGATAGGCGACCACGGTGCTTACTACATGACCGTGAGCTACGACAATAAGGAAGCATACAATCTCACCACCGATAGGAGTCTCTTACTCAGTGTTCGTTGCGTAAAGGATAACTAATAGGAGGAAACACACTTTCCCCCTTGACAAACCCACAAGATTTTTCTATATTTATATACTGAACGGTAGGTATAGGAGGATTTATGGAAAGGAAATGGTTTGAAAACGCGCAAATTTACCATATTTATGCGCTTTCGGTTGCTGGTGCGCCCTTTATGAACGATTATGCGGTATCTGAGCATAAACTCGGCGTGATTGAGAAATGGCTGCCTCATATAAAAGGAATGGGGTTTAATACGGTATTGTTAAGCCCTGTGCTTAAATCGCGTAGCCACGGCTACGATGTAACGGATTATTTTGAAATAGATAATCGGCTTGGGACTAATGATGAATTTAAAGCATTGGTGAAAAAAATGCACGATAATGGGATTCGTGTTTTGTTGGACTCCGTTTTTAATCATAGCGGGCGAGATTTTTTCGCTTTCAAAAAATTACAGCAAAATGAACGCAATTTTGCAGATTGGTTTGCTGGAGTGAATTTTGACAGGGGAAGCCCAATGGGCGACCAATTTGATTATCAGACATGGGCTGGTTTCTATGAATTGCCGAAATTCAATCTTAAAAATCCAGAAATAAAAAAGTATCTGCTTGATGCCGCTCTGTTTTGGATTGATAATTTTGATATAGACGGTATGCGCTTAGATGCTGCCGATGTATTGGATTTTAATTTTATGAAAGAATTGCGTCAAATTACAGCAGAGAGAAAATCAGATTTTTGGCTTATGGGCGAGGTTGTTCACGGCGATTATTCAAGATGGGTGAATGATTCTACGCTGCACAGCGTTACCAATTATATGTTGTACAAGGGCATATTTTCCAGCCACAATAATAATAATTTATTTGAGTTGGCACATTGTTTAAAAAACGCTGTTCCTGAGAATGGATTGCCGTTATATACATTTTTGGATAACCACGACCAGCCCCGCATTGCAAGCAATGTTTCTAAACCCGAATATTTATTCACATTATATACTTTGCTCTTTACATTGCCCGGTATTCCCTCAGTTTATTATGGAAGTGAATGGGGCATAAAAGGTGTTAAAGAAAAGGGTAGCGACCAGGCTTTGCGCCCTTATATAGATATTGATAAAAGCTCTGATTATAGCACTGATTTAACAGAGCATATCAGCAAACTTGCGCATTTAAGGCAGAATGAAAATGCGTTAAAATACGGCAAATATAGGGAAGTATCTTTGGAGTACAAAAAACCTTTTATATTTGAGCGTTGTTTTGAGGAAGAAAGAATATATATCGCCGTAAATATCACTGAACAAGAGGCGTTTATAAATTTAAGCACTCGTTTCAATGGCGCATTATTGGATATATTAAATGATGAATGTTTGCACGATACACGTAATATTCAAATAAAACCTTATACGGTGAGGATATTGAAGGAGGGTGGAAGCAAATAATTTTCTATCTTATTTCTATGCGCAAACTCTTTTTATTAACGGCAAGCCTGCTATTTTGGGCGTTATTCTCCATTTCCTGCGGTGATAATTCCCCTAAATGTGGCAAAACTACGCCGTTTGACCCCGAAAAGCAATTCTGTTTTGCCAATAGTACGGTGTACGATAAATGCGGTGGCAAGGTGTATGACCCTTCAAAGAAATTCTGCCGTTCAAACGAAGCATATAGCAAATGCGGTGGCAAGGAATATGATCCTAAAGAACAATTCTGTGTTCGCGATGAAATTCAGAAAAAATGCGGTGGAACAGGATACGATCCTTTGGAGAAATTCTGCACTGCGAGCGGAGAGCTTCGCGATAAATGCGGCAATAATGGATATGACCCTGAAAAACAATTCTGTTCTGCCGATAGTGTAGTTTATGATAAATGCAATGGCAACGAATACGATATTGAAAAATTGTTCTGTGATGCCAGAGACAATAAAACCTACAAACATGTAAAAATAGGCGAGCAGGTTTGGATGGCGGAGAATTTGAATTATGAAGCAAAAAATTCTTCGTGCTATAATAACAAGCCCGAAAGCTGCGCCAAATATGGCAGGCTTTACGATTGGAACACAGCTGCAAAAGTTTGTCCGAAAGGCTGGCATTTGCCAAGTGGCAAGGAATGGGATGCTATGGCTAGTGCCGATGCGCCAAGCAAGAAATCGAAATCAAAGTTTTCTGCCTTGCCGGGCGGTTATCTCCTGAAAAATAAATTCATTGATGCTGGCAAAGAAGGCAAATGGTGGGAAGCGAGCAAAAAAGGCGATTTGCGAGTTCTAAAAAATAACAGCAATAAATGGACTCAAGACTCAAATCGCAATAAATTCGGCAGCCACTCAGTACGTTGCGTGAAAAATTAGTTACTTGCCATATAAACTATCTCTTGTGTCTCGCAATTTTTGCAAAAATGCTTGATCCCCTATATCGCTCGGAATGAGTACAACCTTTCTATTTTTTTTCCCAATTTCTGAATTAAACGCATTGTTGTGGGGTCTATCATTTTCTCGCCCTGGCAAAGACACTGCTAAACCAAAAGCTTCCATTTTACTTTCTGAAACGCCAAACTTTGCAAGTGTTTCCATAACGGTTTTTGCTCTTGCTTCAGATAAAGTAGTAGTATATTGACGGTCTTGGTCTTTTGATTCGGAACCAACCACATATATTTTAACATCGGGGTTCCTGCTGATATATTTAACCACATTATCTGCAAAATTTTTGAGATTATTTTCTGCTTCTGTAGGATTACTATAGACCGCCTTCCCCAATTCAAACCTTATCTGTTCTTCCCCTAAACTGATTATGAAGTCTGCGAATTCTATGGGTCTAACCGGAGGAAGTTTGATTGCATCATTAGCCTTATTTGTACTGGGAAATTCCAATATTTCAACGCTATCTGCACCAACGCCCGCTCTATTAAAAATAGTAGTCCATATAGTTGGCAAACCATATTTTTTTACAAGAGTGGATAATTCTTTTTGAGGTCTTGCTACATCGCCAAGTCCAATAAAAACAATGTTTGTTCCTTTGAGGTTAGGCAATGCTTTGTTTTTTTCTAATCGCACAGCAATGCTATCTGTGAAGATTTTAGTTTTTTCATCGTTATACCACGAATCAAAAGTATCTATGCCGTGTGTTGAGAAATCCAAAACACCTGCGGTTACAATACCGCTGTCCATAATAATAATTCGTTTTCCCTTTATATTTTTTCCATCTCGTTTTGCTTGTCTTTCAAAAACATTTAATAGTGCGCTTGCTTCTTGAATAGCTTTTAATAGATCATTCTCAGGTGTTATGGCATAAGTGCTATCTCCCTCTTTTAAAAAATCAAGGACAATATCTGTATTTATTTTGATTTGCTTTTCGCGTTTTTTTTCGTTTTGGTCAATGGCTTCAAAATAATCAAATCTTTCTGCAATCCTTGGAGTACCTTCGCTTGAAATTACACCGATATAGCCACCATATACGGTCTCTTTTAAATATCCTTCCAGTTCTTCGTAGAATGTTTCGTGGAATGCGTTTGCATTTGCGTGGCGACCAACTATTATGATCAATGCGTTCACAGAGTTATCTTTAACGCTATTGCAGGCTATAATTCCTAATAGCATTAAGATAGTTATAACAGCGCAGAGTTTTTTCTTAGCTTTCATCACAAGCCTCCAGTTTGTTGAGTTTTTCTTTAAACCCTGGTATATCCTCTATGCTCTCCAACGTGAGAGTTTTTAAGTCACCAGGTGTTTTTGCAAGTTCAGACAATTCTTTATGTATCACAGTTGATAGATGAACCAACTCTTCATAAGGTTTTTTTACATGTATTTTTCTGAGATTAGGTGCTTCGTGTTCAAGTTGATTATCTAATTGAGTTATAAGTTCATTATAACGATTGCGAGCAATATCTTCTTCCAAAATTGCTTTTTCTAAACCACTGAATCGCCCAGCCCTTTCTATTTTCCTTATTATATCACGTGCTGTTATCAACATACTATTTGAATTTTCAGATATTTCATTAAGTTCTCTATTTTTTTCTTCTTCAATTTTTCTCTCTTGACTGTTCTTTTGCTCATTCAATTGATTTATTCTTGCATGATATTCATTTTCTATATCGCCAATTTCTCTATTCACTTGTTCCAATTCTTTTTCAATTTCATCAAATCTCCTCTTGTTTCTAACGCCAAGCACAAATGAAATACCGCTAGTGAAAAGCGGTAAAATCAAGGTTAAATAATCCCAAATTATATTGCTGTTGCCATCATCATATCTGGGTTTGTAATCCTTGATGAATAAACCTTTGTCTCGCTGTGAGCGATTTCTAAATTCAGGGCTATTTATGGTTTTATTATAATTCTCCATATCTGTTTCATAAGCTTTTTCATTTTTCATTATTTGTTTATATCTTAAATTTGCTAAGGGGGCTTGCAAAGTAATAATAATAACCAACGTTGTTATAAAAATTAATTTTGCGTCAGCCCTGGCTCTTTGAGTTTCAGGCAGTTGAATTTTGGAGATTTTTCTATAATATCCCAAACCACTTTCAGAACTTATATACGATGCGATATTGGTCAAAATTCCGCATACTAACCCAAATAATATAACCCACCAAAAAACTCCGCTTGCTTCCTTTGCAAATAATAATGAAAAACAGAAAGTATCAACAATAATAGCTACTACGAGAACAATTGCAGAAGATTTTTTCACTCGCTCATATACGCCAATTAGTTCTCTTTTAAAGTTCATTAATACCTCCTTGCTCCACCAGGATTATCAAAATCTATTATTTGCTGTATTTTTTTTGATAAATCTTCCTTCCTTACGTGTCTTAGTTTTAATTCAGCATTATCATTAAATTGCTCTTGTAAGTCGTCAATACTTTTTTTGGTAGTTTCTTCTAAATTCTCTATTTCTCTTTTGTATTTCTCATTAACAACTTCGATATGGTTTAATATCTCAATTCTTTTCCTAAGCAAGGTTTCTGCTTGTTTGAGTAATTCATCGTATCCCAAATGCCACGCATATTCTCTTTGCGTATTAACATCGTTCCATCTTTCTATAATTTTGGCTTTTGCGGTTGTAAAGGCCTGCAAAGCAATTCCATACAAATTCGTAATTATAGAGATTATTCTTTTATCATCGTGCTTGAGATTGCTCAATTGTTTTGCTTTATTCAATTCATTAATTGTTTCATTTTTTGCTTCATTAATGATATCACTAACTTCATCTGATATTGCTTTCTTTTCCATTTAATTACCTCACTCCATTTTATGTCTATCTCTATATGGGTCAATTACATCTATATATTCAATAACCTGAAAATCTTGTGCAGGATTGCTAACCTTACCGATAGCCATTAATACATCTTGGTCTATATTTAATAATTCGTTATGATTATTGCTGTGCATTTTTTTATATGTAGTATAAAACGATGTCCAATAAATAAAGGCTCTCTCAAAACAAAATGTTAATTCTGTATTATAGTAAGAATTATACTCCTCAAGTAATCTTTTTGCTTTATTCATAGCCTCATTGCCATTAGTATTGTATGTAGTAAGCTCGTTTATGCAATCTCCAACTATTCTTTTAATTTCAGTTTCAAGTACCCGAACTGATGCGGTATTTTTTCCTGATTTGCGGATTTCTTTTTCTATATTTGTTTTTTCATATTGAGAGTTAAGAACCTTCTCTTCTCCTTTAGCCATAAGACTTGAAATCATTTCATTTAATTCTGTTAGCTGGTGAATATATTCATTAGTGTATTTAACGTTGACTTTTGTCGCAAGATGAGTCATCAAAGTATTAATATATTTAGTATGATGATATTCCTGTCCATTGTGGCTATATGGTATTAACTCTTCATTTATAGCATCGTGTTCTCCTGCTTTTTCCAATCTCCGCTCTTCATAGCAAGTTACAATGTATTCGTGGTTTTCTCTAAAACAAAAAACTCCAACATAACGTTTAGCGAACCAAAAGAAACATTTTTTTCCATTATTTTTTTGACATCTCATAATTTCTTCCTATCTAATAAGGCTTTAGTTCAAATATAGTAAACTGGCATCACCCGCTTATGCTCACTAGCGTTGTGGAATTTTTCTATTATAGCTTTATCCTTTTCACTCACAACGCCATTCAACAAAAAGTCATCTATGTTGAGATAGCTTACACCCATTTCGCTTTCGTCTGTTTGACCATCAAAAAGACCTGCCGAAGGAGCCTTGTTTATTACAAATTCAGGTGCATTTAAAAAACGCAGAAACTCGTAAACTTCGGTGACCGTAAGATCTGCAATTGGGTTGAAGTCAAAAGCACCATCTCCCCATTTTGTGAAATAGCCCATATATACTTCGCTACGGTTGCCGGTTCCTGCCACAAGCCTGTTTTCGCTTGCGGCAATGGAATAAAGCACCGTCATTCTGAGCCGTGGAGCTATATTTGCAGCCGCAGCATCCGTGAGCTTCTTTGTAGTTTCGCTTACGGAGCGAACAAGTTCATCTTTCACGGCAGACAAATCAACGAGTCTCGTGGCTATATCAAACTGCTTTGCAATGGTCAAAGCATCCGTTTTGTCTTTCTCGTAATTTCGCTTTGAGCCACAGGGCATAATTATGCCAACTGTATCGCTGCAAGCCATTTTACAAAGAATCCCAACGAGCGAGCTATCTTTGCCGCCGCTGTTTCCATAAACAATGCCGCTTGCACCAGCAGATTTTATAACGCTGCGTATAAATTCAACGCGCAGCTTTGTTTCAGTTTCATAGTTTCTCATATACTCTCCAAGTGGTTGAAAGAAGTGAATCTAAATCGGAATATTTTGCCTGCCAGTCTAAAAATTCTTTTGCATAAGCGGGATTTGCAAGAACAACCGCTGGGTCGCCGGGTCTTCTGCCTGTTATTTTATAATTTATTTTTTTCCCAGAAATACGCTCCGTTGCTTTTATAATTTCCAAAACGCTGGTTCCACTATTAACACCTAAATTGAGCGTGAAACTATCGCTATCCTGTAATTTTTCAAAAGCCATTCTGTGCGCTATAGCCAAATCGTTCACGTGAATATAATCCCTGACTCCAGTGCCATCTTTAGTTTCGTAATCATCTCCAAAAACATCAACAGAGGCTCTCTTGCCCGCTGCCACTTCCATAACAATGGGAATTAAATTCGCTGGGTTTTGCTCCAAGCCGCTTATTCTGCCTTTAATATCGTAGCCCGCAGCGTTGAAGTAGCGAAGTGCGGCATATTTTATGCCCTTTAGTTTTCCATACCATTTCAAATATTGCTCAATGGCAAGTTTTGTGTAGCCGTAATAATTTTCTGGTTCTGTTGGATGCTTTTCATCCATAGGCAAATACTTTGGGCTGCCATAAACAGCGGCAGAACTTGAAAACACTATGTATTTAACTCCGTGCTTTGATGCACCGTTTAAAATGTTCAATGAACCTGTTATGTTATGAACGCTGTATTTTTCTGGCTGTGTCATGGATTCGCCTGCTGCTTTGAGTGCTGCCAAATGCACAATACCTTCAGGCTTTACACTACCTAAAAATTCATCTAGCTTTTGAACATCCAAAATATCGCCGAGCGTGAAATTTGCCTCTTCAAACAAATTCTGCCTTAGACCGCTGCTCAAATTATCATAAACAAAAACTTCACACCCAAAATCCAAAAGCTCTCTTGTTACGTGCGAACCTATATAACCAGCGCCACCTATAACAGCTATTTTCATTTGGTTAAAATCCCTGCCCTATTATAAAGTTAAACTCCATTGAGCCAACGCTTGGGGCATCGTAGCCGCCCCATTCACCTGGGTCAAGAGGCCACGCAAAATCAAAACCTATAATGCCAAGCATTGGAACTATAACACGGAAGCCAAATCCAAAATCCCTTTTAAGCGAAGAAATATCCCACTCGCGTAGAGGAGAGCCAATATCCTTGCTAATAACCTTTTCGTATGGAGAATAGCGTTCACCAAACACATTTCCTGCATCAAAGAACAGAGGAAGCAAATAAAAACGATTTGGTGCAACAGGCCACGTTAGTTCTGCTCCAAAATACTGGTAGCTGCGACCAAGCCTATATGCACCAAGAGAACCAGCAGTATAGCCACGCATCAAGCCCTTGTAGCCAAGCGCACCGCCCATCTGGTAAAGAGTACGGTATTGCAGAGAACTTCCAGTTATAACTCCAAATTCATTCGCTATGCCAAGAGCAAGTTTATCGGAATAAAGCGGGAACCACCACTTTATGCTCAAGTCGGTTTGCAAAAAGCTAAAGTCTCCCGCCAAGAAATGCGGAATAGCCCATGAAGTTGATAGCACATAGCGAGAACCATCGGTTGGGAAAATAGGCAAATTCTTATCGTCTCTGATTATGACAAAGTCTAACGAGGCTTCGTTTCCGGTGAAGAGAACAAGGCTACCTGGGATATTTTCTCCCTGCTCATTTCTTTGCCAGCTCACACCGCTTTGCACATAAAAATAATCGTCTGGCCAAGTGAGCCTGCGACCCAAATAAACGCTACCACCATAGCGGAGAATATCGTGTTTATAGCCATAAGAACTGCCTCTCCACCAAGAGTAATTCGCAGATGATCCTATTTTAGTTGGGGTATCAAAAAGCCAAGGTTCGGCAAAACCGAACGAAATGCTCTTTTTGTCAATTCCGTATTCGGCATTCATATTTGCCGATTGCCCATCTCCCATGCAGCAGTTCGGAATGGAAAGGTTAAGTGTGAATACCAAGCCATCTGATTGGCTATATGCTGCGCCCGCGCCAAATTGCCCTGTGCCAGCCTCGCGCTCGGTAACTGCAAAAACCAAATCAACATCTTGTTCGCCAGCAGGCTGAATATCTGGCACCACATTGTCAAAATAATTCAACTGCATTATATCTCTAAAACTGCGTTCCAAAAGAGATTGCCTGTAAGTATCGCTAGGGTATAGCTTTATTTCTCTGCGTATAACTTTATCTTTTGTTTTTGTGTTTCCGCGTATATGAACCTTGTGAATTTGAGCGGGCAAACCCTCTCGCAGGGCAAAACTCAAATTGACAATGGAATCATTTACGAAATTTTTTGTTTCTTCCATTTGAACAAACAAATATCCGTCTTCCCTATAAGAGTCCGTTATGGCTCTTTTGGTGGCTTCGTATAGATAGTAATCAAAAACTTTGCCGCTGTCTAAGCGAACCTGTGCTTGCAAATACTCAACGGGCAAAACTTCGTTGCCAACAAAATGCACACCACCTGCATAATATTTTCTGCCTTGCTTAATTTTTATGGATATGCGCACATAGCTAGCCGTATTAACGCTATCGTACTGCATAAGGGCAGGGATTGTTTCTTCCAGAGAATAACGGGTTAAAAGTTTTTCTTCGTAGGCTGTGCGTTTTTTTATTGAAAGCAAGCTATCTATGCGATGGTCTTTCCAAACCTTGCCCTTTAAGCTCTTTATCCACTCCTTTCTAATTGCGCTGTATGTTATTATGTTGTTCAAAACATCTGCTGCCAATTTTTCGTTTTGCACATCTGGCAAGGGGAAAGCCTGCGCATCTCCCATTTTTGACCTGTGTTCCCTGTAATAGTGAGAAGACATGGCCATTGCCTTGCCAACTAAATGGTGCAGTGGATTTTCCTTATCTTGCATATTTTTGTTGAGCTGGGAATAGAGTATAGGCAAACTTGAACTTTTGCGCGACATGCGCCCCAAATAAAAGCGACAAGTGGAATCTGGCATATAATTGGCGTTGTATTCCAAAAGCTCCGCATCTAAAAAGCCATAGTGCCTAGCCACATTTATAACGGTATCTCTATCTGAATTGAAAACATCCATTTTGAAATCACCGCCTCCCCACCAAGAATCTGTTTTTGTGAGCATACGGCTGAGAAATTCCTCTTTGGGTATGTTCTCATTGCCAGCAATGAAAATGGAGTCCACTTTTACCTTGTTTCCCTCGCTAACGTAGATTATAACCCTGTTTTTGTGCCCTTCAACTGGAATTTCCTTTGCCCAAGCCTCGGCAAGCAAATACCCCTGTGAACGATAATGGCTCAAAATTGCCTGCCTATCGCGCTCCAAATCGCTTTTGCTGTAAACATTGCCTTTGGTTATTCGGATTTTCAGCCTAATGTCTTCTTCAGTAATATCATCGTTGCCTTCTATGAGCAGGGTGTCTAGGGCAGGCTGCTCGGCAACTTCAAAAATCAAATCCACATCCCCGTTCTCGCCATATCTGGCAAAGGCTTTAACATCGCTGAACATTCCGGTTTCATAAAGCGATTCTATAGATTTTTTAACTTGCTCCGCCAAAACAGAGGGCTGGTATTTTGTATTTTCCTTAACAGATATGCGAGATTTGAGCGAATGAGTGTCTGTATATAAAACGCCATCTATGCTTATGCTGCCAACCCTATTGCTCTCCGAAGAACTCAAAGGCATATCCACGAATTGCGCAAAAGCAGAAACGCACAAAAACAGTAAAAAAAACGGTATTCTGAAAAACATTGAAGGTTTAATATAGTAAACGTCACAGTTGTCCAGTAAAGATTTCCTGTTTTATATATTTCAGGCAATGAAATACAATCCTGATTTACATCATAGACATTCAATTCGTTTGCAAAATTATGATTACGCAAATGTAGGAGCGTATTTTATAACCGTGTGTAGCCAAAACCGCATAAACCATTTCGGGGAAATCGCCAATAATGCCAACAATGTTGTAGGGGCAGGGTCTGCCTGCCCTGTTGTGAAACCAGATTTGCCAGTGCAAAACGATTCGCAAATGCAAACAAATTTGCTAGGGCAGGCGGACCCTGCCCCTACGGATACGGTGAATTTGAATGAATTTGGGAAAATCGTTGATGCAGAATGGAAAAATTTGACAATTAAATATCCTAATGTAAATATAGGTGAATACATAATTATGCCAAATCATTTTCATGGAATAATTGAAATAACAGAACGAACGGTTACGATTGGGAATATTATTGGATATTTTAAATACAAAACGACAAAAATGATAAATTTGCCTGAAAAATTGTGGCAACGTAATTATTGGGAACATATAATACGTGACGAAACGGAATACATAAAAATTGTTGAATATATACGAAACAATCCTATTTTATGGGGCAAAAAATGTTTAAATAAAATTTTACCACAAACATAGATACATATTTAACTATTCCCCCTTGACAAATCAGCAAATTTTTCCTATATTATTCCTATGGAATTATCATTTGAAATAGATAAAATGGCAGAAAGCAAATACTATACTTTTGAAACAGAAAGTGAAGCTCTTGAATTTGTAACTAATTTATCTATGAAGCAGTTGGCAGAATTTGCTACCCCCCCCCCCCCCCCCTAAAGTTTCCCCTTCAACATTCAACAAAGGAGTTCACTATGAAAACAAATAAACGTTTTCTATTTTCGGATTAGCCTTGGCATTCACCTTTTCTTGCTCTTCTGACAGCAACAATGACAGCGGCGGTAGTAGTGGCAATAGCGTTTTATTCAGCGTAAACCCACAAATATACTATTATGATTCTGGTGAAGCCTATAAGGGTAGCGGACTTATTGATGTTACCTCTCATGTAGCTATGGGGTCTGACACCGAATGGGATCATATAAAAGCCGGAAGCGCAACTAATGGAGTTGTCAATTTGAATTTACCTACAGGTAGCCCTGATGAATATTTATGAAACTTTTTACATGATTTTGGTGGGCAAGAAGGTTGTTCTGGTTCTTACCAAGACATTAAAATAGGTGGAGGATTTTTTGTACTAACCGATAACAAGGGAGAATAAGAATATTCTAACAAAGGAAAAACAAATGAAATGGCTTTTTTATTGATGGTTAATTAAAACTTTGACATAACAAAGCCGTGGCAGGAGGTTGGAATTTTCTATATTTCACAATATGACTAATACCTCTTTCACTCCAAAAGGATGGACAACGCCATTTTTCACCAAAGAAGCGTACGATAAGTATTTGGAAGAAAATGAAAATGTTCACAACGACAGGCTTCGCTTGCAAGGTCAAGACATTTTTGATTGGTTAATGGAAGACAAAAAAATTCTTGATATTGGAGCAGATGGAATGACAATGAAAGAAACTTTAGCTATGTTAAAATAAAATATGGCAAATAAACCAACAGATTTCCCTGTATTTACAGAATTAAGCGAATCGGAAATTCAAGCGAGAATAGAAAAACTTGCTAATTGCTTGGGAAATATTCCCGATATGCTTGATTTGCCAGATTTACAAGTTGATGCCAAGTGCATAGCCCAGATTATAGACAAAGTGGAAAAACGTAGAATATATTTTCACATATTCCATAATGGCATGGAAATGGGTGAATTAAATGAATTTTCACTTTATTGTTTTTGGATAATAAAACTATCTCCATTTAAACATCAATCTGTACAAAATAATGAACTGAACGCAAAAATAGCCATAAAATTATTGATAAATGCTGTTCGTAGAATTGCAGATAAAGAAAAGAAAACAATCAATATAAGTATTGAAACTATACAAACAATTTATTATGCTTTTCGTTATAGAGATTTGAGTAAAGAAGCAGTTATGGTTATATCAAAAAGTTTGGTTGGGTAAAAATGTATGATCCACCCTTCCGCAATAGTCTCCAACAAAGCCGAAGTTTGCCAAAGCGCAAGCATCGGTCCTTGGTGCGTGGTGGAAGATGGGGCGAAAATAGGGGAAAATGTTGTTTTAGACACAAGGGTTCATGTTTTTGGCAACACTAGCATTGGGGAAGGAACACGCATATTTGACGGAGCCGTTGTTGGTGGCGACCCTCAAGCGTTGAAATATGAGGGGGAGCAGACTTTTTTGGAAATAGGCGAGAATTGCGCCATCAGGGAATACGCTACCGTAAATAGGGGTTGCGGGGAAAATTCGGTTACCAAAATCGCAGATAAGGTTCTGTTAATGGCATATTCCCACATAGGGCACGACTGCTTTTTGGAAAAAGGGGCTGTTATATCCAATGGGGTGCAGCTTGGGGGGCACGTTATAGTTGGGGAATTTGCCACCATTGGAGGCGGGACTTATGTTCAGCAGTTTGCAAAAATAGGAGCCTATTC
>CAZIMU010000021.1:0-18147 GCA_964540355.1 uncultured Fibrobacteraceae bacterium
CATTTAATAGGTACAGGTTTTTTATCAATAGTTTTTATATCGCTATTCACAACTCATTTGCTCAAACAAAATGAAGATGAAGGATGGCGTTCATTTAGCAATATTTTCAATGTTCTAGGTTTGCTGTTTTTGATTTTGGCTGTGCCAACATTTATATTTATGCGAGAACTAATTTTACTTTTAACAGCAACGCCACCAAGTGAAGATATTTTAAACTTAGCAACTCATTTTGGAAAAATAATTTTACCAGGTCAGCTATTCTTTTTTGCCGGCAGTTTTTTAATAGCAGCACAGCAAGCTCGCAAACAATTTTTAATTCCATCACTCACAGGCATAATTTACAATGCAAGCATAGTACTTTTCGGTTGGTTATTTAAAGATAGCGGAGTTAGCGGTTTTGCATGGGGAGTTCCAATAGGTGCATTCATAGGATTTTTTGTTTTGCAAATAATAGGTTCTTATAGAAACGGTGTGAAATATTTTTTCACATTCAATCCAAGAAATGCAGAACTGATAAAAACTATTAAACTCTTGTTGCCAATGATTTTGGGAGCAGGTTCAATGTTTGCGCTTGAATTTGCAATCCGCAGCTTTGGTTCAATGTTCGGGAGCCACGGAATTTCAAGCCTTAATTACAGTTATCGACTTATGTACACTTTAGTTGCTGTTTTTGGTTTTAGTGTTGGAGCAGCTAAATATCCAGATATGGTTAGGTTATTTAAAGAGAATAAAATAACTGAACTGAATGAAAAAATTTGGTGTGATTTGGCAAAAATTTTCGCCATTCTTGTCCCAGCGATATGTGCATTGACAGTTGTTAGTTTGCCCGCAGTTCGTATTTTATTTGAAAGAGGAGCTTTCACGCAGCAAAGTTCAATTTTAGTTAATGAATTGCTTTTATGTTATTTGCCAGTGAGCATAAGCCTTTGTGCACAAGCTCTTTTATCAAGGGCTTTTTATTCAATGGAAAGAATGTGGCTTCCGACAATAGTTAATACCTCAGCTTTTGCCGCAAGTTTGTTTTTGTATTCACCGATGGCAAAAATAATGGGAATATACTCTGTTCCAGTTGTGAGTTTTATCTGCTCATTTGTTCAGTTAATTTTGCTTTTGATATTTTGGAACCTAAAAGGAGCAAAATCATTTATCAAAGATTTTATAGCTGGAATAGCTGTTCTAATCGTTTTGGCAGCAATTGGACTTTATATCTCCAAATATGCCTACAATTGGCTTCTAAATGCAAATTTGGCCTATTTAATAGCTTATTCAGCAGTTCTTTCCGTTTTATTTTTTGTTTTTTCAATTGGTTTGCAAATTCTGCTTGGATCCAATTCTTCTTCTAATATATTATATTTATTTAAAAAGAAATTGACAAAGAACTCTGTTAATAACTCAAATAAAATTTGAAAATATCATATAAGATATTGCTACGTTTACAATTCCAAGATTATTTTTATTCGTAGAGTTTTGCAATAATAAGGCTTTTATTAACACTTGTTTGAGTAATTTGCTCTTTTTCCAAAACAAATAACAACTTATTAACGTTATTTTTGTTTAAAACCTTGACTTTCGGGTAAAACTTTTCTAAATTACTAGCAAATATAAAATTATGGCGGTTTAGCTCAGTTGGTTAGAGCGACGGAATCATAATCCGCAGGTCCGGGGTTCAAGTCCCTGAATCGCCAGTTTTTGAAATTATTTTTATTTTGCAAAAAAAAAATATATATTAGTAATAAGGTTTAATTAAAATAGGAGTTTCTCTATGAAAAAGGTCTTAACATTGCCGTTATTTGCTTTGGCTACATTGGTTTCTCAGGCTGGGGCTGAGGTATGCACAGGTATAAATGGAGCAACTGTCTGTGAATGGGATACAGGTTGCTACACAATAAGCACAGAATATTCATATACCTCTACTTGTAGAGCTTCTATAGAAGGTGGTGATCCTAAACATCCTGTTTGCACCTGCGAGCAATTGCTTAAAAATTGCACAGACTATGGAGCCCTCTATTCTGGTGTTAAAGGACTAGATGTTGCACCTTATGGTGCAGGCTGGAAATGCTTGGAACACGGAGGTACATACCAAGCAGGCAAAGCTCCCGTAAAAGCTGCCGACAAAAAAGATAAGAAGTAGAGAGAATATTTATCTCGAAAAATTCACAATGGCTTTTGCTAAGTTTTCTGCGATTTCGTTTTGACCTTTTTCTGAGGACATATATGTGGCATCGTTTTGATGTGTTATAAAACCCAGTTCTGCGAGAACTGCGGGCATATATGCGCCAACTAAAACCATAAATCCAGCTTGGCTGGCACCTTTTTGCACCTTTTTTATTGAACCTCCGTCAAAAGATTCAACCAAATAACCCGCGAGCAGCGCGCTTTTTTCTGCATACAATGCAAGCTGATTATCTAAAATAATCCATTCAGCAGGTGAAATTTCCGTTTTGCCTTTTTTATCTGATTCCAGCGCAATGGCTTGGTTTTCCCTGCGGGCTATGGCTTTGTCTTCTTCGCTCCCACCTGCTCGCAAAATGTAAAACGTAAAACCTTCGGCTCGCTGTTGCCGCTCTTTGCCTTCTATCGCATTGCAATGAAGGCTTAAAAATAAATCTCCGCCCCAGTCGCTCGCCATTTTTGGGCGATTTCCCAGTTCTATAAATTCATCGGAGTTTCTTGTCATTTTAACGGCGAATCCTTTTTCTTCTAATTTGCTTTTTAATTTTAATCCAACAGCCAAAACGATTTCTTTTTCTTTAAAGCCGTTGAAGCCAATGGCTCCAGGGTCTTTGCCGCCGTGCCCGGGATCCAAAACTATGGTTTTAATTTTTCTGCTAGTGTTTGCCTGTGCCGCAGAAGACGAAGAAGCGACTTTTGTTTCGTATTGTTTTTTTCTAAGCACCACTTGCAAAGTTCTTCCTTCGTCTTTTTTCACCAATTCAACGCCATCGCAGTTGTCTTTTATAACAAGGGTTATTTGCACACTTTGCTTGTCTTGAATAGGAATTAGTCTGCTTATCATAGAGGATTTTTTTGCTAAATCCAAAAACATCGTGCTGTCTATAACGAGGCCATTTATACGCAAAAGATAATTCGGTTTTGTGTAAAAAGTTTCCACAACAAAAGGTTTTGAGAGTTTTAGTTCTATGACTTCGCCATTTTCTTTTGAATCTAAATTAACGCTCCATAAATCTTTGGTTGGTCTTGAAAATATTTTTGCAGTAGCGGAATCGTATTCAATGGGTCTGTTCAGCAGTTTTTCAAAAATCCGCAAAGAAGATGGCATCGGCAACCAAAAAGACCGCTTGTTTGTGATTTTGCTTTGCACGGCGGTTGGCAATAAAAAGTTTGTGTCTTTTAAATTTACCCAAGGGCTTTCCCAAGTCCAAGAGGAATTTCCTATTTGCAAAATCCCGGCCTCGCTTTGCCAAGTCATATTCATTTTCAATTTTTTTCCTAAGTCCACCCCGTCTGCATAAGTTATGCCATTCTTTTTCTCAACTTGCAAATTAAAATCTTGCGCAGTTGCTTGAACGGCCATTCCAAATACTAAAATGAACAAAATCCTCAACATTTATTATTTCCTGCTAAATCTCTGATAACCTGCCAATAAATATTATGTTCTTCTTTCAAAACTCGCTCTGCTAAAATTTCTGGCGTATCGTTTGGGAGAACGGGAACCGCAACTTGGGCTATTATTTTGCCCGCATCGTATTCTTTGTTCACAAAATGCACGGTCACTCCTGTTATTTTAACGCCTGCTTCTATTGCCTTTTCGTGTACGTGAATACCGTAGCAGCCTTTGCCACCAAAGGAGGGCAAAAGCGCAGGGTGAATATTTATTATTTTGTTTTCAAAACGCTCAAGGATATTTTCGGGAATTTTGCGCATATAGCCGGATAGCACAATCAAATTCGGGTTTTCGCTTTGCAAAATTTCAAGCAGATTATCGCCTTCAATAAAGCGAACCGGCACATTGTATTTGCGGGCAACCTCTGCGGCTTTGCAATTTTTAAATGTGATAAGGCTCGCGCACTCCGCATTCAATTCCCCAGAGGCAACCCGCCGCATAATGGCTTCAAAATTGCTGCCTCTTCCTGTGGAAATCACTGAGAATTTGAATTTAGGGAATGAACACATAAATACCATTGTGCCATTGGTTGGGGCGCGACAGGTTGCCTTCGGCAATGTCAATGTGAACCCAGCCATAGCCAGGCGAATTATCAATGGTGATTTTCCTGTCTTCCATTCTGCATATACCCTGGGCAGCACCGTTTTGAATTATCCATTCGTACAGATCCAAGTTTTCCCTCTTGGATTCGCGATGAAGATCCAGAGCCTTCCCTAACTTGTGTGCAGAATTGGCTGCTCCTACTCTTGAATCGGGCTTTCTGTAGCCGCTGTGGTTGTGGAGCCTTTTTCCTTTCTTGCAATTCACATAAACGTCTGGGAATTCAGCTTTGATTATATCGTATATTTTAATGAGATCCTTGGAAATCAAGGAAAGGTCATCTATACCTTCTGGCAACAAGTCAATTTGAGGATTCGTAATCATATTTTATGATGCTATACCTTGGATTGTAATGCTTTTTCTATCTCGCCTATAGCTTTTGTAATGTAGTTCTTTGCCACATTGTTGATCTTTTCTATGAGTTCATCGTTATAGACCTCGTGTTCATATAGGTCGTTGTGGATAAGGTGAATTTTATCCTTTTCGCAGTCGTGGATAAAATTGATTGGCTTGAGCCACAAAGCATTGTTGATATGGATGTGGATTATGCCAAAATGCATTTTCCTTTCTTCCTCGTAGTGGAGCTTGACGTGGACATCGCTTGCGAACAAGCCATTCAGCATTTCGCTTTTGAATGAGTATTCCCTTTCTTGTATATGGGAGGAATCTGTTCCCTCGTCCATAATGTAAAGACTTCCCGGGTATTTTCCTAATGTATTTTTCATAATAAAAGTTCTCCTATGGCAAAATGTAGAAAAATATATTCCATTTCTTCACCTGGCAAGCGGTAATCCGTTATATTCGCCCGTTTTAGCAGTTTATTATTTTTTGCTCTCATCTCGTCAACCAACCGTTTTGACTTTACAGTCAAAAAATGCCCATTTTTTTTCAAAATTTTTTTCGCTTTCTCAAAATCTTCGTCTAAAGAGCCAACTGCTCGGCAAGAAACAATGTCCATATTTTTTAATCCGCAGTTCTCCGCTTTGCCTTGAATAACCTCCAAATTCAGCAAATTTAAGTTTTGCTTTGCAAATTTTAAAAAATCACATCTTTTTTTGCGAGTTTCGGTGGCATAAAATTTTATTTGCGGAAAATAAAGGCAAAGAGGAATAACGGGAAAGCCTGCACCTGAGCCTATGTCTGCCCAAATAGTCTCCGCTTTTAGCGGAGTGTCTGCAAAGCAGACGGGGTGTGCTGTAGCGAATATAAGCGAGTCTGCTACGTGCCTTGTTAGCAGTTTTTGTTCGTCATTTTTTGAAACTAGGTTTGTGGTTTTGTTTGCCTCTAGGAGTAGCTTGCAAAATTCCTGAATTTTGCTAGGAAAATTCTCGGGCAAAACTAGATTATGTTCTTTTGCAAAGTTAGTGAGCATCTGCAATGGCCTTGACCCATGTTGGCACAACCTCGGAGGCTTTGCCTTGTATGAATTCGTCTGTGTAGCTGTCTTTGGTGATTTCCAAATTCAAACATACAACGCGGGCACCAGCCATTTTCGCTATTTGCTTAAAGCCTGCCGCAGGGTACACAACCCCGCTTGTGCCTATGTATGCGAACAGATTGCACCCCATTAACGCCTTTTGAATTTTATCCATTTCAAAGGGAATTTCGCCGAACCAAACTATGTGTGGGCGCATTTTTGCCCCACATTCTGGGCATTTTTCTGGCTGGTCTTCTGAGCAGCTCATTATATGCTCCTTTGGACCTAGGCAGCGGACTTTCAAAAGCTCGCCGTGCATAGCTATAACCCTTTTGTTGCCGGCTCGCTGGTGCAAATCATCCACGTTTTGCGTTATCAGCAAAAAATTGTCGCCGAACTTCTCTTCTAGTTTTGCAAGAGCATGGTGTGCTGCATTGGGTTCAACATTTTTCAGACCTTTTCTCAGCTTATCGTAAAACTTTATAACTCGTTTAGGGTCGCTTTCAAAGCCCTCTGGGGTGGCAACAATCTGTACAGGTTCGTTTTCCCACAAGCCGTCTGCATCGCGAAAGGTTTTCAGTCCGCTTTCTGCGCTAATTCCAGCTCCCGTTAAGATAACTATTTTCATATTTCAAATATAGGAAATTTACTATATTACACCTATGTTATGCGTAACAGTATTGAAAATGAAACCGTAGGAATATCCAAAGCATTGGAAGACAGCAGGAAAATGCTGGAGATGCTCAATAAAGCTGCTATAGCATTTGTTTCGCAAAGCGAAGAATCTTTTGAGAAAAGAATAGAAGATGGAGTAAGATCTATTTGCGATATAGCGGAGCTAGATAGGTTTTGCATTTTTCGCAATTTCACCATGCCAGATGGCTTGCACGTATGGCAAGAATATCGTTGGGATAGGGAAACAGGTGGAACAATAGATATTGACCCTGTGCTCAAAGATGTAACTTATGCTAAACTTGCACCTAGATGGGAAACGATTTTATCAAATAATGAAATTGTCAACGGACCGGTAAAGACGATGCCAGAAGCGGCAATGTTGCAATCGTTTGGTCTAGTATCGGCTCTTGTTGTGCCTTTGTTTATCAAAAATACCTTTTGGGGTTTTGCGCTTTTTGAAGACCGCCATAATGAGCGTTATTTTGACAAAGAACAAGTTGAAATGATGCACTCGGCGGCATTTTTATGTGCCAATGTTTATATTCAGTGGCAAACAGAAATAGAAATAGATAAAACTACCAAAGCATTGGAGAGCAGCAAACAAATGCTGGAGATGCTCAATAAGGCAGCCATAACATTTGTTTCGCAAAGCCAAGGAGCCTATGAAAAAAGAATAGAAGCTGGGGTTAGGTCTATTTGCGATATGGCAAAATTGGATAGATTTTCTGTTTTTCGCAATTTTCCCACGCCAGAAGGCTTGCATGTTTCGCAAATATATCGCTGGGATAGGGAATCGGGCGGAACAACTGAGATTTTTCATGAAGTTTTGAAAAATACAACTTATGCTAAATTGATGCCTAAATGGGAAAAGATTCTGGCAAATAATGAAATTCTCAATGGACCTTCAAGATTAATGCCAGAATCAGCAGCATTGAAATCGTTTGGCGTGGTATCGGCTCTTGTTGTGCCTTTGATTATAAAAAATGCCTTTTGGGGTTTTGTACTTTTTGAAGACCGCCATAATGAACGTTATTTTGACGAAGTGCAAGTTGAAATGATGCGTTCGGCTGCCTTTTTATGTGTCAATACTCTTATTCAGTGGCAAATGGAACTTGAAGTTGCAGAATCAAACGAGTTAAACAATTCCATGCTTAACGCAGTTCCTGTGGCAATAGTTATTCTTAACGAAAATGGAGACGTGTTGAATTGCAACGATGCTGCTACAAAGATGTTCAAATGCACAAAACAGCAGTTTATGGAAAATTTCTATGATTTATCGCCGGAATATCAACCAGATGGCTCAAAATCCAAAGAGAGAGCAAAAGAGTTGGCGAGCTATATATTCACAGGTAGCTCAAATTTATCATTTGAATGGATACATACTTCCTTTTCTGGAGAGATTATTCCCTGCGAAATCACAACAACTTGGGTAAGTCACAAAGGCAAATACCTGGGGTTGGTTTATATTTATGATTTGCGCAATATTAAAAAAATAGAAGCCGCCGTAGCCGAGGCGCAAGAAATGACGCGGGCTATAACAGAAGCAAACCCAATATCTTATGTATTGTTCGATGAGGATAGCCATCCAATAGAATGCAACGAAGCTATAGTGAAAATGTTGGGCAGCAAAAATAAACAACATCTTTTAGATAATTACTTTACGCTTTTTTGCCCTGAGCGGCAGTCTTTTGACAATAAAAATTCAGAGGAAGAAGCGAAAATACTTTTGAACCAAACCATGAGTAAGGGCAAATGTACTTATGAATGGGAAATGCAATCTGCAAGCGGCGAAGTTATTCCTGTGGAAAACACGCTTACCTTGCTAGAGCTTAAAAACAAAAAATTTATTATCTCCTTTAAATACGATTTGCGCAACCGTAAAAATTTATTGAATAATATACGCAAACAGAGCGATTTGCTAGCCTCAAAATTGGAATTGCAAAAATCAATAACAGAAATTTCTGAAAGTTTCATTTTATACGAAGATATAAATGTAAGCATAAATTTGGCACTAGAAAAATTGGGCAAGAATTTGAATGTTTCAAGAATGCTAGTTTTCCGTATGGATTACGAAAACAAAAATGTTTGTGCGGTTAATCAATGGTATGCAAACGACAATGTGCCTAGGGCTAAGATTGAGCGTTATCGCAATTTCACTGCTGAAAAATCGCTGTTTCCCTTTAATTTAGACGAAAAATCGCAGAATTTTATAGTTTCATGTTCAAATACTGCCGAAGAGAGTATGTTCAACGGACTTAAATCTATGGATATAGTTTCATTTATCTTTGTTCCGCTTTATGTTGAAGGTTGTTTATGGGGTGTTGTTTGTGCGGAAAATTGTGTTTTGACACGAGAATGGACAGAAGACGAAAGAACATTTTTAGCAACGGTATCAAACATAGTATCTGGTGCAATTATGCGCAATGTTTACTCAACAAGGTTGCAGCAATCTCTAGACAAAGTAGTTGCCCTGAGCAAGTCAAAAGACGATTTTTTATCCAAAATAAGCCACGAAATAAGAACGCCTATGAATGCGATTCTTGGCATTGCCGAAATTCAATTACAAAACGAGACCGTTCCGCAAAAAAAAGAGGCACTCGGCATAATACACAATTCTGGCAAATCCCTGCTTAACATTGTAAACGACTTGCTGGATTTATCCAAAATAGAAGCGAAAAAAATGGAGCTAGTGCCGGTTAAATACGATGTTGCCAGTTTGATTAACGATACCGTGCAACTATATGCTGCTCGCATAGAAAAGAAATTGATTAAATTCAATCTTAAAGTGGACGAAAATATTCCCGCCGAACTTTTTGGAGACGAACTCAGAATAAAGCAAATTCTCAATAACATACTTTCAAATGCATTCAAATATACCGATGCAGGCAAAATTTCAATGTCTATTACTTCTGAAAAAATCCAAACTAAAGATTCCGATGTTATGCTTATTTTCCGCATAAGCGACACAGGGCAAGGCATGACGGAAGAACAGAAAAGCAGGATATTTGATGAATATTACCGTTTTAATTTAATCAATAATCGCACGGTAGGTGGAACGGGGCTTGGAATGACTATAGTGCAGAATTTGATAATCATTATGGGCGGCACTATTTCCATTGAAAGCGAACTTAACAAAGGTTCCACATTTACTATTAGCTTGCCTCAAAAAATTGTAAATGCGCACGTTTTAGGCAAAGCGATTGCAGAGAACTTGCAGAATTTTCAAACTAGCAGTTTTTTGCAAGCAAAAAAACAACATATTACCCGAAACTCAATGTCTTATGGCAGCGTTTTGGTTGTGGACGATTTGGAATCTAATTTATATGTTGCCAAAAGTTTTTTGGAGCCTTACGATTTGCATATTGAAACAGCGATAAGCGGTTTTGAGGCAATAGATAAAGTTAAAAACGGCAAAGTTTATGATATTGTTTTTATGGATCACATGATGCCAAAAATGGACGGCATAGAAGCGGCTAAAATAATGCGCTCTATGGGTTATAAAAATCCTATTGTTGCGCTCACTGCCAATGCTGTTGTTGGGCAAGCAGAAATGTTTTTAGAAAATGGTTTTAATGCTTTTATTTCAAAGCCAATAGATGCTAAACAATTGGATACAGAACTGAACAAATTTATTTACGATAAGAAAACGCAAACGCAAACAAAAAAAATAGACGTTCAAAAAATAAATTCTAAATTGCTTTCATTTTTTGTTAAAGATATAAAAAACGCTTTGCCTGTTTTAGAGTCCACGATTGCGAATATAGAAACTATTTCAGAAGATGATTTCCAATTATATGCTGTTATGGCCCACGGCGTTAAAAGTGCGCTTGCAAATATTGGACAAACGGAACTTTCGCAAATTGCTTATGCTTTAGAAAAAGCCGGTAAAACACAAGATAAGGATATAATCAAGCGGCAAACACAAGAACTTGTGGATGCTCTTAAAGGAATGATCGAGGAGGATTTATGCAAATAATGCGCGAAATAAAAACAATTATAACTACGTATCTTCAAGTGATACTTGTATTTATTACGTTTTCGGCGATGGTTGTATCAAGTTATATTCTTATGCGTAGTGTTGAATACGATAATATGAAACGTGAGGCAAATAGTGTGCTATCCAATATGCAGAGCAATATAATGCTTAGAGTATCAGAGCCAAAAATCGTGGTTAAAAAAACTGCGGATATGATTAAGCTGATGCTCGGAGAAAAAATGGATATCCACACGATAAAAGAATATGTAAAGGGTTTCAATAAAGATAGGAATTTTTCGCAGCACATTGTTAGCTCTTATGTTTTTCTTGATGAATCTCCCATAGATAGTGTATGGTATAAGGAAGTGCCCGAAGCTGCTGGCGAGGTGTTGATTAAAGAACGTTTTGAGAAATCACTAGATGCGGTTATTCTTACTTATATAGTCCGTATTTTTGACAAAGCAGGCAATCCTCGGGGGGTTGTGGGGTTGAATGTGAATTTTGAGGATGTGATGAAATTAATCGAACATTCGCAAATTGCCGAAGGCGGTTTTGGATTGATGTTCAATCGCAACTTTGAGTTTCTAGCTCACGCAGAACGTAAATTTGTAGGCAATACATCTTTATTCGACAATCATATAGGCATTTCTAAGTTTAAAGAAATTTTTGAGCAAAACGGAGAGGTTTTGGGACTGGATTTTATGAATTTCAGGGGCGAAAAATCAATCGCTTTTTTTAGGCAGTTAGAAAACGGATGGTACTTTGGAATTATTACGCCTGAATATAAATATTATAGCAATATAAACAAAATAGCGAAATATTTAAGCATACTCGGCATATTATTTACTTTGGCGATTAGTCTAACTTTGATTCGCATTATCAATACGAAAGACAGCATGAATAAATTGATAAAAGAGCAAAAGCGAGAATTGGAAATAACGGTACATAGATACAAATCTATTCTCAATGCTGTGCCTCTGCCGATTACTGTTACCGACATTGATGTAAAAGTTACATTTATCAATACCGCTGTAGAGAAATTTTTGGGAAAAACTTTAAAAGATGTTCTGGGTAAACCTTGCGACAGCTGTTGGAACATCAATATTTGCAATACGCAGAATTGCGCCATAGAATGTGCAAAACGTGGTTTAAAGCAAACATTTTTTACAAATAATGATTGTTCGTATAAGGTGGATGTTGAAATTTTAAAAGATGTTGGAAATAAGCCTATTGGATATATAGATGTTGTTCAGGATATAACCCAAGTGGAGAAGATGGCAAGAGCAGAAGCGGAAAATGCAAGTGCTGCCAAAACGGCCTTTTTGGCAAAAATGAGCCACGAAATTCGTACGCCGATGAATGCGATTATGGGTGTGACTGAAATTCAATTGCGAAACGAATCATTAGAACCGCAGGTAAGAGAATCTTTTGCGATAATTTACAATTCGGGTAATTTATTGCTTGGAATTATCAACAATATACTTGATTTGTCCAAAATAGAAGCGAGTAAAATGGAACTTATGCCTGTTGAATACGAATTTGTTGGTTTAATTCATGATGTTGTGCAATTAAATGCTATGCGCAATAACAGCAAACCCATAAAATTTGAACTTTATATTGATGAGAATGTGCCTTTGGAACTTTTTGGCGATGAAATTCGCATTAAGCAGATTTTGAATAATTTGCTTTCCAATGCTTTTAAATACACTGAAAAAGGCAAGGTTAAATTATCCGTTTTTGCCGAAAATGACGATAGAAATACCGTACTTATTTTGCAGGTGAGCGACACTGGTTGCGGTATGTCAAGGGAACAGGTGAATAAATTATTCACTTCTGAATATGTTCGTTTTAATTTAGAAGCCAATCGTTCAATTGAGGGAACAGGGCTTGGCATGGCAATTACGCATCATTTGGTGCAAATGATGAATGGCAAAATTTTTGCGGATAGCAAAATAGGCAAAGGTTCCACATTTACAATTCATTTACCCCAAAAAAATACGGGTGTTGGAATTTTAGGAGAAAAACGCGCCAAAGATATTATGCTGCTCAGGATAGACAAAACAAATATCAAAAAGATGCAGATTGATTTTGAACAGATGCCTTATGGCAAGGTTATGGTCGTGGATGATGTGGAATCCAATCTATATGTGGCAAAAGAGATGATGGCACATTATGGTTTGAATATTGAGGCTGTTTCCAGCGGTTTTGAAGCAATAGATAGGGTTAAAAAAGGCGAGGTTTATGATATCATATTCATGGATCACATGATGCCGAAAATGGATGGAATGGAAGCAACGAAAATTCTGCGCGAATCAGGTTATACGCATCCTATTGTTGCACTTACTGCAAACGCTTTAATTGGGCAGGCGAAAATTTTTATGGAAAATGGTTTTGATGATTTTATATCAAAGCCCATTGATATTCGGCAGTTGAACACTGTACTCAACAAGTTTATTCGCAACAAACAACAATCCGAAGCCGTTACAAAAGCACAAGAAATTGAATCATTTGAAGAAGAATCTAAGCCTGAGGTTCCAGCTATAAATCCGGTATTGCTTTCATTTTTTGTTAAAGATGCCGCTAATGCGATACCTATTTTAGAGTCTGCGCTTGCTGACATAGATACTATTTCAGAGGAAGACATCCAATTATATGCCGTTACCGCTCACGGTATGAAAAGTGCTCTTGTGAATATTGGGAAAATGGAACTTTCCCAGCTTGCATACACTTTGGAAAAAGCCGGCAAAGCGCAGGATAAAGACATAATCAAGCAGCAAACCCAAGAACTGATAGACGGTCTTAAGAAGATTATTGCATCTGTCTGAACCAGAATTTTCAGAATTTGCAGTATATTCAGAATGAACCACATTTATTGGCTTTTTTTGGTTAATAAAACCAGTAATGGAGATTCATTCTGTTAATTCTTTAATTCTGGCCATTCTGGTTCAGACAATTTTCTATATTTAAAAGTGGGGAGCGGCTTTATTATATCGACCTTATATAGAGGTTATTATGCGCATTTTTGTTATTTGCGCCATTTTTTGCTGTTCTATGCTCCTTGCCGCTGGGGAACGAGCTACTTTAAACATATTCACAAGCCCCGATAAAGCGAGCGTATTTTTAGATGGCAATTCCGAAAAGGAAATATTTGGAACGCCTTTTGAAAATCCCGCTATGCTCACAGGCGAGCACACGGTTTTTTTGGTTCCGTTAAGCGAGAGCTTTATTCCCGCTACATACAATTTTGTTTTGCAGAGCGGACGTGTTTTTGAAATAAACCACGATTTTTTGCGAAGGAACCAAGCTCGCAATGCTTATACGCTCTCTCCCTCGGAATATCATATAGAGGCAAATGCCGGCTTTTTGTATTTCAACGAATTTAGCCCAAATGCCATTTATACAATGCCTTTTGATTTTCGCTTGGGGCTGCCTCTGGGCTTTGGGGCAAGGCTTGCCTTTCCTGTTCAGGAATGGGAAATAAATGATTTTTTGCTAGGCTTGCAATACAATTATTTTCCATTGCAAATAGGCTTGGCTCTAGACTGGATAAGCCCAAGAGGTTCTGGCTTTTCTGCCATTCGCGCTGCAATTTTGGCGGAGCAAAATGTGCTTTTTTTAAATTTGCTGGAAAACTTGATTTATGAATATTCAAAGCAGGAGAAAGCGGAATTTTATTTGCGTGTAGGTATGCCGATTGAGCATATATTTTTGCCATATTTAGCTGTGCGGGAGAAAATTCATTTGCCCTTGAAAAGCTTTATGTTTTACGCAGAGCCTGGTGCATTGCTACAAGTGAGCAATGGATTCTCTTTGGAGATTTCCATTCCTCTTGCCATTTTGGGAAATGCAAAAAAAGGCTTTGGATTTTATTTTGGTCTTCATTCAGATTTTTCTTTTGGCAAAGAGAGCAAAAGAGATGTTCACAAAACTAGTAAGATAATTTGGGATGTGAATGAGGTTAGCAATGTGGAATACAAAAAATTTTGCGAAGAAACAGGTTGCGAAATTCCGGCAAAAGCAAAAATAAAAGAGTTGGAAGATTATCCTGTTTTGCATATAAACTTGAAAGATGCTCTTGCTTATGCTAAGTGGGCAAAAAAGCGACTGCCAACAGCAGAAGAATGGAAAACGCTCGCCGCCACTTATTCAAATTCAAACTTTGATAGTCTTTGCGAAATCCGAAAGTTAAAAAAAGTTTACGAGGGACCTATCATAAATGGTGTTAGAAATTTTGCAGGCAATGCGGCTATATGGCTTATGCAAGAAAATGAAAGTGCTAGTGTTGCGAGTTTTGCTGGCAGTTCTTATGACGATTCTTTTGAAACTTGCAAAAAGAAAGCCGTGCTAACGGATTTGTCTTCGCAAAGTGGGAGTGAGGTTGTGGGAATTAGGTTGGTGAGGGAGTATTGAGCAGTTTATCCACAATCCCCATGTACACATCCAAAATATTGTAGCCGAATAAATATGAAATTGGTGCGCCAAGTCCAAGAAAAGGACCAAAAGGAAAGGGTTTAGTAATATCTTTTTTTGCTAAAAGTCTAAACGGAACTATAACCGCCAAAGCTAAAAGCGAACCTATTATCAAAGCCACGAAAGCGAGTTCCGCTCCCATAATCGCGCCAAAGCCGGCAAACAGTTTCACATCGCCAAAACCCATTCCATCTTTTTTTATTATTTTTGAAATTGCAAAAGAGAACAAAAACAAACCGCCACCACACGCTGCAATGCCTATCAAGGAACCCAGCCAATCAATTTCACCATCAAAAAAAGACAATGCAAAACCGAGCAAAATCCCGCCTATGGTAACCGTATCTGGCAAGAGTAAATATTTGAAATCTATTGCAAAGATTGGGATTAGAGTTACCATAAGCCAAAACAAACGCAAACTCCCAGCTATGTCTGCATCTTGCCAAGGGTTAGGTTCTGCAATTATGGCGGCAAAAAATCCGAGCTGCAATCCTAAAAATTCCACCAAAGGATATTTAATTGAAATAGGTTCTTTGCAGTTTGCGCATTTACCGCCCAAAAACAACCAACTCAAAATGGGAATGTTTTGCCAAGGCAAAATTCTGTGCTTGCAAATTGGGCAATGAGAGGCGGGTTTTATTATGGAAATATCGCGTGGCATTCTGTATATCAGCACATTGAAAAAACTGCCAAAACACGCCCCTAAAATAGGGAACAAAATCCATAAGAAAATTCCCTCAAACAAAATCCGTACTCTTTACTTTGGTTTTCTTCTTCTCAGCAAAATCTTCTGCGGCGAGCAGGGTTCTCTTTGCCTTGCTCCACAATTCTTCGAGGGCTATTTCCGTGCGCCGTTCGGCTTCAAATAAATGAACCATAATATCTCCGGCATCCAAAACCGCCCAACGTGTGAGTTCTTTGTATTCAATCTTTGCAGGCTCTCCCCCTGCCTGTTTGTATGCTTTTTGCAGTTCGTTTAAAATAGCCTGCATTTGGGCACTGCTCTCGCAGGTTCCAACCAAAAACCAATCCACAACGCCAGACAGTCCTTGCAAATTCAAAAGTTCAACATTCTCAGCGCGAAGCTCAAACAAAATTTGAGCACCTATCTTCACGCTTGCTGGATATCTCTTCATAAAGTCCTCTTTTTAAGTACCTTTCTATAATCTTTGCCCAAAAAAATAGTTGCACTTATGTTTCCGCTTAAAGTGTCTTGCAAAACTATAAAATTTTTTGTGTCTAAATTTTCTTTCAACTGTTTGTAGCCTGCCCAGTGAGGATTGCGAATGGCTATGATGGTTTCTTCGTAGTTTGTCCATTGCGGGTCTGTTTGCGCATTTAGAACATCAAAGCCCCTAGACCTCAAAAATTCTCTGGACTCCTCCGCAGCTCCATAAATTCCACAGCTGTTGTAAATAACTATTTGCCCAGGCACAGGCTCTGGACGAGCTGCCACTGCCTTTTGCTGTTGCTCTTCTTCGCAAGCAAAGAAAAAACTACATATCGCAAAGATGGCGAAGCGCGGCAATAGCATCTGACTTGCCCAATTCATATAGTCTCTCCAATTTTGTCAAATCGCTTTCTGTTCTTGTCACATTTAAGTTTTTGCTTGGGCGAATCAAAATCACTTTGCCATTTTTTGCCTCTTCCTCTACAAATTCCAAACTTTTGTTGTATCTGGCAACATAAGAATTTATCGCCTTTGCAAATCTCGGATATTGGAAATAAAATAGCCTTGAAGGATGAAATTTGTTTTTTCGGCGGAAACCTTCTGGGTGGGTTAAAACAACCACATTTTTTGCGCAGCCGAGTTCCATTGCTTTTTTTAGAGGTATAGCATCTGCTATTCCTCCATCCATAAGTTTTTTGCCCCTATGCTTCACTATTTTGCACATAAAAGGAATGGAAGAAGAAGCCTTTAGCACTTGTATAATGTGCTCGTCTTTTTCAAAATATTCCGGCTTGCCAGTTTCGACATTTGAGCAAACAGTGATAAAACGGGTTGGCGATGATAAAAAAACTTCGGTATCAAAAGGAATGGTTTTTGGAATCTCATCGTATATAAAATCTATTCCAAAATAATTTCCGGTTTTTATATAGCTGCCAAGCGACAAGTAGCGAGGGTCTTTTCTGAATTCCTTTAAAATTCTCAAATTTCTTCCGTGCTGTCTTGAAACGAGAGAGCAACCATAGCCAGCTCCGGCAGAAACCCCTATAACAAGCTGGAACTCTATGCCCTTCTCCAAAAACGCATCCACAACGCCAGAAGTATATAAACCCCTTAAACCGCCACCTTCCAAAACAAGCCCGTAATCTAGCATATCGTATTACTCCTGTGCCAAGTGACAATATAGTAATTAATGATTAACTCATATTTAAGTACTCAGGGACACGGGACTAGGGACAGGGGACATGATTATACTCTTATCCCAAACATTGAGTTAATCAGCGTTTACTATATTTAAAGATGCGAGTATTCCCTTTTTGCCGCTACCTGATAAAACCTATTTTCTTCGGGGCAATAGCCTGTTAAAAGTTTTCCGTAAACACAACCTGTATCTAATCCTTTTGCGTGTGGAAAATCCACAAGACCATTCATAGCCCAATGCCCAAAGATAACGACTCTGTTAGGATAGGAGGCTTGCTCATACCAAGGTTTTTCATTCCATAGCCTTATAGTCAAAATATCTCTCTTGTTCATTTCTTCCAAAGATTTTTTACCCGGCTCCAAGCCAGCGTGCAATAAGAGTTCTCTGCCTGTATCTATCCAGAAAGGGAATTTTGAAACTATGCCAGCGAGCCATTCTGGTTTTTTGACGTTTTCTAAAAAATGCAATTCCTTTATAGTTAGTTCTTGTTGAGGTTTTTTCAACATTTGCAATAGCTTTACCTCGTGGTTCCCCAAAACGCATTTTATATTGTGCTTCAAAATAAACTCAACGGTGGCGGGGCTGTCGGGTCCTTTGTTTATCAAATCGCCTGTTTGGTAAACTTTATCTTCGGCGTTTGGAGAAAATTTTTCATATAGTTCCGAGAGTTCTTCTACGCAACCGTGCACATCACCAATGAAGAATGTTCTAGGCACTAGGCTATTTCCAATATCAAATCGCCTCTCATAACTGTTTGCCCACGCTCAACCCTAACGGCGTGAATTTTGCCATCGCAAGGAGCGAGAATTTCGTTTTCCATTTTCATGGCTTCCAAAATCCCAAGCAGCTGCCCTTTTTTAACATCTTGCCCGGGCTTTGCCTGTAAGCTGGAAATTTGCCCAGGCAGCACTGCGGTTATTTTGCCGCCTATATGCTTTGCCGGCTTGGATTCACCACCATAATGCGAACTGTCTATTTTGCTAACATCAACGCTATAACGTGTTCCGTTTATATCAAC
>CAZIMU010000022.1:0-17941 GCA_964540355.1 uncultured Fibrobacteraceae bacterium
CCTGTGGAACCTCTTTCTGTGGAACTTCTTTTGGAACCTCTTTCTGTGGAACTTCTTTTGGAACTTCTTTTGGAACCTCTTTCTGTGGAACTTCCTTTGGAACCTCTTTCTGTGGAGCTTCCTGTGGAACTTCTTCCTTTTGAACTTCTTTCTGTGGAGCTTCCTGTGGAACTTCCACTATCACTCTCAGTTTTCCAGTTAACCTTTCCTTTTCTTCTTTTAACTTTTGCACTTCAGCTGCTATTTTTTGATGTTCTTCTTTTAATTTCTGTTCTTCCCTTTGCCTTTCCTCTTCTTTTAATCTCTGCTCTTCTTTTAATCTTTCTTTTTCTTCTACTAACCTTTGCTCCTCAGCTATTAGCTTTAGCTCTTCTTCTTTTAATATCAGTACTTCTTTTAATCTTTCTTTTCCTTCTTTTAACTTTTGCTCCTCTTCTTTTAACCTTTTTTCTTCAGCTATTATCTTTTGTTGTTCTTCTTTTAGCCTTTGTTGTTCTTCTTCTTTCTGCCTCTGCTCTTCCATTAATCTTTGCTTTTCATCTTCACTTAAGATATCTCCTTCTTTTAATTTTTTCTCTTTTTCTTTTAGTTGCATTTCAGTCAACATTCTCTTGACTTCTTCAATAGAATATTTAATTCCACAGTGTTGGCAAATAAACACACTTTCTTGTTTAAGCAACTCGCCATGACACACTTCGCAAACTACTTGTTGTTTCATTTTCTATCACCTCGGTTAGTTAAAAACCTGCTCATTGTTGTAATATAGAAAAAACAAGCTTGACCCGAAGGCTGTCTCACCCAAATTCTCCTTTGAAATAGTTCACTGCGGAAACGGCAATGGTTGAGCATATTTCGCTCTAATGGTATCTGAGGGGGCGGCGTTGAAATGCCACCATTCGCTTGGCAAAGTTATCCAGCCGCTTTTTCGCATAATGGAGCGCAAAAATTCTCGGTTTTTGATTTGAATTTCGGTTAGCAAGCCTTGCGAAATAGCCCCTGCTTCGCCTTTTTCGCCTGCGTAAAAAGCAAAGGAATCGTAAGGAAGCCCCATATCCACGGGTTCGTTTGCTTCGTTTAGCAAGCCAATATCCAATGCCATTCCATAAGCGTGAATACTGCCTGTTGCAGGACTGCTAACAAAATGTTGCCAAGGCGTGTTGCGCACCACAGAACGCAGCACTTCTTGAGCGTGGTTTGAGCGAGCCGCATCAAAAAGAATGAATTTGTAATCAGGTTTTTCCTTTTTTAAAAGTGCTGCCGCCCATTTTAATTTCTGCATTGCATCTTTGTGCAAAAAGGCTCTTTGAATTCCGCAATAAAGATTATGCCCGCTGAAATTATCAAAAGTAGCATAAGGCATATTGATAACCAAATTCTTTATTCCCTTTACCTCTTCCCAATCCTCAAAATTCTCTGCCGCTGCGAGCCACTCTTTTTGCGCGGTGCAAAACATCCTAGGTTTTTCTGGTTTTTGCGGAACAAATAGGGGAAGTGTATCTTGGGCAAAAATAGCATTAAACAAAATGAGAAATGCTAGAAATTCTATTCGCATTTTATTTTCTCTTCCCTGCAAGCCTTTGTTTTGCCGCATAGTTTTAAGCTAAGAGGCTCTCTAAAATCAAAATCCCTTTTTTCAACAAGCAGTTCCTTGGTGTTGTTATGATAGTCAAATATAACCCACTTGCTGTTTTTATCCCTAAAATCAACGCTCTCAAAATCCAAGCCGCCAGCTAATGAATCTAAAACTGGAATTCGGCATTGAAGCTTCCCTGCAAAATCGGTTTTTAAGTGAACTTTGCCGAGGCTAGGCGGCACGGTGTCTAAAAAAACTATTGCCGTATCTTTATCTTTTAGTTTTAAGCTATCCAACCTTATCACAAGTTCTTTTTTTGAAACATTATTTGCAAAATCCTTAGCCACCGCCATTATATTCTTTACGCCCTTCGCTTTAACGAAATGCCAATCGCTAACCGTATCTGGATCTTGAACGTTTAATAAATCGTCTTTTATCTTTGCCATTTTATCTGGGGCAAAAGAAAGCGAATCATATTTTTTGCTGAAAATCAACTTTTTGCCCTGATACACATCAAGCGAATATATAGACATTGGATTTTCCAGCGGCTCTCTTGAATAGTCCACAATTTTAATCGCAAAGCCGCTATCAAAAGGTGCAGCATCCAAAATAAAGGGGGCTATTGTATCTGTGCACTCCATAATTTTGCAAGGATTGAGAGCAATTTTTCCATTTGGAGTTCTGCGTTCAACGTGCAAATGCGGATTGCCAATGCCTGTGCTGCCGCTATATGCTAGAGTATCGCCTTTTTTAAATCTGAGTTTCAACGAAAGATGGACATTTGCTTTTTCTTTTTTTAGCATTTCTCTGTGGATTAAACTATCTATTTTTGGACTGAATTCAGACAAATGAGCATACAGCCAAATATGATCATCTTTTGCTTTGAATTTTATGTGCCTCCCGTAGCCAAAGGCTCCCCTTGCCGCAAACTCTACTCTCCCATCGCTTGGAGCAATAACAGGCCAGCCCTCTTCCATATTGGTTGATAAGTCTATGCCAGCGTGGTAGCGTGTTCCCCTGCTCTCGCCAAAAGAGGAGGTTAAATATGCTGTTTTGCCAAGCGGCAAATAAGGAGTAGCGGCTTCTGCCAAAAATACCCCAAAAAAAATACAGCAGAAAAACTTTAATCCGATATCCAAATACGGTTCCTGCCATTTTGCTTTGCTTTGTACAAGGCTTTGTCTGCGGCCTCTATTATATGCTCGTATCCAAGATTGTTAGTTGGAATCATGCTGCACACGCCAACGCTAACCGTAAATTTGGTTTTCACTCCGGTAGTTGTTAAAATAACCTCTTCCTCAACGCTTTTGCGTACTCGCTCTGCAATAACACTGGCTTGGTAGGAATTTGTACCGTAAAGCAATACCCCAAACTCCTCGCCGCCAAACCTAGCCACAAAATCCGCGCTTCTCTTCAAATTTCTTTTGAAAACAGTACCTGCCACCTTAAGCAGCTCGTCTCCTTGCAAATGCCCGTAGGTATCGTTGTAATTTTTGAAGAAGTCAATATCTATCATTAAAAAACTCAAATTGACTTTCTCTCTAAGTGCCCTATTCCATTCCTGCACAATCTGCTTGTCAAAAGCTCGACGGTTGGGAATTTGAATTAAACCATCTATGAGGGAATCTTGCTCTGCTAGTTCCTTTAATTTCGTAATTTCCGAAACATCGTTTAGCATAAAGAACATGCCATCGTCTGTCATTTTGTTGGCAAACACATTAAAGGTTCTAATTTGGCCACTTATGTTTATTTTCTGATAATCTTCGTAAAAAGAACGTCTTTTTGCAATATCATCAAACAACTCTCTCACAGACCTTTCATTGAATAAATCTATAAAGTTTGTGCCAGCTAACTCCTCAGGCTCTTTTATGCCAAAAATTTTGGAAACAGACTGGCTTATGTATCTTATTTTATTATCTCCGTCCAACAAAATAAGCACGTTGGGGGTTGACCTCATAAGAGCACCAAAAGAAGCAGTGGCACTGGTCACCTCAATTGACTTTTTAGCCGCAAACTCCACCATAAAAAAGATTATGAGTCCTGAGCAGAATATAAGGCTAAAATGCACCCAAACATTGCCATTTATATGGGAAGGCAACACAAAAATGCTAAGGAATATATTTACAACTTGTGTTGCAGTAAGCAAAATCAAATAATTCTTAATGTTAAAACATACCGCGCAAACTAGCAGTACAAGCAAATAATAAGCGTAAAAATATTTAAAGGAACCAATGCTAAAAGAAGCCCCTATATAAGAGACATAAAGACAAAGCGCAAAAATTAGTGGAAAATTTTTAATATTTTTCCTTGAAAAAAATACAAACAGCAATATGACTACAGTTGCAGTTATCCCACATACAGCGGCTGAATAAAAATTACCCATTACTATTTCGGAAATTACTCTTAACGAACAAAAAAATATTCCGCTAAACAACACCAACTTGTTAGCGCGGATCTTATGTTTTTCTTCTACTTCATTGCCATACATAGCGATTTTTCCTATCTCCTTATATAAATATACATTTTTATTGCAGCAATATAACAAAAACCATTCTTCCTAACCAAAAGCTTAAAAAACCAAGGCAAATCCCACCAATAACATCAGAAAGCCAGTGTACCCCATAATAAACCCTTAAAAAACCCCAAGTAACAGGCATAAATAGCATAATCCAACCTATACTAGGTGCTTCTGCAAAAACTGTGAAGCCAACAGCAAGGTTATTCATAGTATGGCCGCTTGGAAAGCTGTATTTATCCAGAGGCGGAACATCTGCGTTCACTTCTTTCAATAAATCAAAGGGACGCTTGCGGCGAACAGAGAGCTTCACAAGCCAGTAAAAAAACAAACTCAATAAAATTGCCGGTATAACACGCTCTATCATGCCAAATAAAACTGGCCCCCCATAAAAAAAGTAAATATATGCTATTACCAAAGCCCATGCGTAGCCATCGCCCATGCGAGTGTAGAACCTCAAAAACTTACCCATCCTTTCCGAAAAAGAATGTCTCCGCCAAAAGCGGAAAAAACGTAAGTCTAAGGATTCTACGGACTTAAGCATATACTAAAACCCTAACTCCGTTCAGCCTAAGTTTCGGATCTTTCAAACTTTTTTTGCAGGCAATTATGTCTTTTTTCTTTTTATCCAAAATGCGACTGAGTTCAAAATCACGCAAAAGCATATATGTTTCTTCCAAGCGATGTATTTCGCTCTCCAAAATTGGAATCACCGTTTTTTCTGTTTCTTCTGATATTTTTTTTGCAATATGTTCAAGAGAACTTTTTGCCGTTTCAAAACCCTCCGTTGTGAAATATTCCAAAATGGAATAGGGAATATCTGTAGCTTTGCTATTCTGCAATTGTTTTGTTTGCAAAGTCTCTGGAATGTTTTGCGCATTTCCTTTATTATCCAAAACAACGCTCAATAAACGCTCGCCAACTAAATTGTTTATTCCCCAATGAGAATTCACAGAAAATTCAAGGATAAAATTGTATTGAGCAAAAACTTTGCCATTTGGCACAAAATCACAAACAACACAAGCTACATTTCCAAAATCATCGCTCAAAGCCTTGTCAAAAAGCCTTTGCATAATTGGATGCTCCCAGTGGAAAAACTCTATGTTCTCATAGTTAAGCGCATTTTCCCTGCTGGTTGTAGCGGTAATGGAACAGCCATCAAACTCCGAAACCTCCCCATTTTCCGAAAAAGTTGCGGGGCTTACCCCAAGCAATGTTGCGTGTTCGGGCTGCTCGGGCGCCCCCTTGAGAACAAAACTGCAAGGATAAATTCCCTTTTGAACTTCAATGTCCAAAACAGAGAGCATATCAAAGGCAAATGTGAGAATATCCTCATTTGAATCCATTTTTTGGGCTGCCGTTAGCAATTCACCTGATATTTTTTTGTTCTGTGAATTGAATTCAAGCAAGCGATCTCTGCCTGCCTCTGCTTTTTCGTTTAGCAACTGCATCTCTTTTTTGCCACGTGGCAAAAATTCTTTCAAAAATTTACTGAACTTTTTTGCAGGGCTTTCCAAATAGTTTTTAAGCTCATTTTCAAATTTGGCATACATTTCACCGCCGCCCATCAAGGAATGTTCAAAAATTCCGAGTGCCTCGTGATACCACAAATAGAGCATTTCCGCTTTGCTCTTTTTTGCAAAAGGAACGTGAATGTAAATTTCTGTCCCTTGCCCAATGCGGTCTAAACGCCCAATTCGCTGCTCAAGCAAAGAGGAATCTTCGGGCAAGTCAAAAAGCACCAAATGCCTAGCACTTTGGAAATTCCTGCCTTCGGAACCTATTTCAGAAGAGAGCAAAACATTTGGGCCATCTGGCCGCATCCAAGCCGCTGCCGCTTTATCGCGTTCCAAAGATGTTTCCTCTTCCTTAAATGCAACTGCAACATCTTCACCTAAAAGCGATAAAAGCGCATTAACAGTATTTGATTTGGAGCATATAAGCAAAATTTTGTCTTTTTTATGTTCTTCAACAAAATCAGAGAGCCAAGATTTTAACTCAGAATCACGTTCAAGCGTGTAAGTTTTCAATATTCTCTTGGGAAATCCCTTAACGCTTTTTCTAGTGTTGCGAAATACAGAAGAACCGGTGCCGAGAGCATCTATAACGCGGCTCATCCATTCTGGCGCGGTGAGTGACAAATCCGCTTTTATGGGCAGCCACGAGCGAATTGGGGATTTTTTTGGAATGTTTTTTTGCAAATCTTCCCAAGATAGTTCTTCGTCTGAATCAAGAGAAATTTTGGATAAATCATTAGCCACTTTTTTATAATTATCCTGATTTTTCTCAAATTCTTCCCAGTTTTGAAAACGAGCGGAATCTAAAAGCCTTAACCTGTAAAAATACGCTTCTGGAGCGAGTTGTATGGGTGTGCCAGAGAGCAAAAGCAAACCCGGGATTTTTTGCGAAAACTGCTCCGCAAGAATATACTCTGCATTTGCACCCTGCGAAGTTTTTACCAAGCGATGTGCCTCATCTATAATTAGCAAATCCCAAGGAGCCTCCAAAGCAGCGGCTGCAATAAATTTGTTCTCAAGCAAAAATTCCAAGGAACATATAACGGTGTCGTGGAGCAAAAATACATTTTGCTCGGCAGTGGCATATTTTCTATGTTCAGAAATATAATCATCATCTATACTCGAAAACCAATGGTTGAATTTTTTGCCAAACTCAATTATCCACTGATTTTTCAACTGTTCTGGAACAATTAGCAAAGTTCTTTTTATTTTGCCATCTGTTTGAAGTGCATTCCAAATTAAACCGCTTTCTATGGTTTTGCCAAGCCCAACTTCATCGGAGAGCATAAGACGCGGCAAAGAAACAGCTCTTGATGCCCTAAACGCCAAATATAACTGATGTGGCAAAAGCCTAAGCCTTGGTTTCAAAAAACCTCTCGCCATTGAAGATTTCCACATTCCGCGTAGCTTTGCCGCACTTTCCCTGAGGCAAAAATCAAAATTGCTAGAAAACTTTTTTTCAAGCAACATATCAAAAATTTCAGAAGGAGAATCTGAGCCTTGCGATTTAAAATTGAGCTGGTCTTCTGAAATGCTTTTTTCCTTGCTCCTGTAATGCAAAAGGTCATTTTCTTCTATAATTTCTTCAACAAAAAGAGAAACTCCTTTAGTAGATGTTGCTTTTTCCCCTATTTTCAAAATATAGCGTTTCAAGGGCGGTTCGCCTTTTGAATTGTATGTGCGGCATTCGCCCGAAACAGGAAAGAGCAAACTTATGGTTCTAAAATCCTGTTTAATAATTTGCCCAACGCCAAGTTCAGGCTCGGCATAGCTCGTCCACTTTTGACCTATTGCAAATTTAGGCACCATTCCTCAAGAATTCATTTGCCAGGTTCTGTCTGAGGTTCCAGTTATGCCGCGAAGTTTAAGTTCAAAATCTTCTGGATTTGTAGCTGCATTCTTGGCGGTTTCCACAGAAATTTTGCCTTGGTTGTAAAGAGCGAGCAATGCTTGGTCAAAAGTTTGGCTTCTGTACTGCATATTGCCTTCGGCAACGGCGGTTTCTATGAACTCGGTTTTGTTTTTGTCCATAATGTATTCTTGTATGGCGGCGGTATTCACCAAAACTTCGGCAGCAGGGGTTCGCCCTACCGCATCGCATCTGGGCAGCAAGCGCAGGGATATTATGCCCTCCAAGCAAGAAGCGAGCAATAAGCGAATTTCATCGTGCTGATGAGGCGGATACATTGAAAGTATGCGATGAATTGTCTCTGTTGCATTTGTGGTGTGAATTGTTGCAAAAACCATGTGGCCAGTATCTGCGGCGGTAAGGGCTATTTGCATTGTCTCTAAATCACGAATTTCGCCGATGAGCATAACATCTGGGTCTTGGCGAAGAGCGGCTTTAAGGGCGTTTGCATAAGAAATGGAATCTGTTCCTATTTCACGCTGCGAAATTATGGATTTTTTATCTCTGTGCAAAAATTCAACAGGGTCTTCCACGGTTAAAACGTGAGTGGATTCCAATTCGTTTATGTGGTCTATCATAGCAGCCAAACAAGTGGATTTGCCCGAACCTGTTGTGCCTGTAACCAAAACAAGCCCGCGTTTTTTAAGAGCGAGTTCCAAAACAATGGATGGTAGTCCTAAAGTTTCAAATCTCGGTATTTTTGAATTTATATGCCTGAACACAATAGCAGGAGTTCCTCTTTGCCTAAACACATTAACACGAAAGCGGCCTAGCTCCCTTGCGCTCAAGGCAAAATCACATTCCTTTGTGTTTTCAAAAATCTCTTTTTGGGTTTGGTTCATTATATCGGCCAAAAAACTATCCATAAGCTGGTAGGTAATTTTTATATCATAGAGTTTTTTCAATTCTCCATGAATGCGAAAAGTTGGCGCAATCCCTATGCGAATGTGCAAATCGGAGGCTCCGTTGTCCACCATAGCCTTTAAAAGCTGTTCTATGCGCACTGTTATTTGTTGTTCGGTTGCTTGTCCTTCTGCCATTTTTTCTCCTTTGGTCACATTTGTGTTTCTGCTAAAGCCAGTTTTGCTTTTAAGTTTTCATTATTTGGGTCTTGTGTTAGCAACTCCCTATAAACCCCTGCTGCTTTTTGCGGCAAACCCTGATCCATATATAGTTCTGCCAAAGTCAAAGTTGGCTTTTGAGCAATTGAGGAATCGGTTCCGGTAGGTGGTACATAAGGCACAAGCTCCGGTTCTCCATCTGAACCGGAAGTTGGCGCACCTGCAAGCAGAGAATCTATGTCGCCAGTTAAATCTGGCATATCTTCCACTTTAGATTTCAACTGCTCGTTTATAAGGGCATCTAAATCCGGTGGATTTGGGGAACTTGGAGAGCTTGGGGTATTAGATGTAAGCAAGGAATTTATGTCGCCAGTTAAATCTGGCATATCTTCCACTTTGGATTTCAACTGCTCATTTATCAGAGCATCTAAATCAGGTGTAGTTGGAGCAGCCGGGGCACTTGGAGTACTAGAGACGGGTGGAAAAGTGATGGCTGGGATAGAATAGCCAGAAGAAAGCGATGGCTCAAGAGATGGAGCTGGCATAGATGACAGCAAGGAACTTATATCGCCAGTTAAATCTGGTACATTGTCCACTCTGGATGTAAGCTGTTCTGCTACCAGAGCATCTATGTCTGGAGAAGAGGAACTTGGAGCGGTTAAAGTACCAGAAGCAGATAATATGTCTGAGGCCGATGCAAGCAAAGAATCCATATCACCAGTCAAATCCGGTGCGTTGTCCACTTTGGATTTCAACTGCTCATTTATCAGGGCATCTATATCCGGTGCAGCAGAAGCTGGCTTGGAAACTGGTAGCATGGCAGATGCCGATGCAAGCAAGGAATCCATATCGCCGGTTAAATCCGGTGCGTCTTCCACTTTGGATTTCAACTGCTCATTTATCAGGGCATCTATATCTGGCGGACCAGAAGACTTAGCAGGTGCAGCAGGTGCGAGTGCAGGTGCCGATGCGAGCAATGAATCCATATCGCTAGTTAAATCTGGTGCGTCTTCTACTTTGGATTTCAATTGCTCATTTATCAAAGAATCTAAATCCGGATGACCTGCAGGGCTTGCAGGAGTTAAAGCACCAGAAACAGGTGGCAGTGACGAAGCCGATGCGAGCAAAGAATCTATATCGCCGGTTAAATCTGGCAAATCTTCCATTTTGGATTTTAACTGCTCATTTATCAGAGAATCTAAATCTGGTGCAGCAGGGGCTGGCTTAGGTGCTGGTTGTGGCTTAGTGGCGGGCTGCGATTTAGGAGCTGGTGGTGGAGCGGCCGCCTTAGCTGGGGGCGTATAAGGCATAATATCGGGGGCTTGCTCTTGTTTGCCAGACTCAAATATATTCTCAAATGTTTGCAAAAGTAAATCGGAAATAACAAGATCTTCTTTATCTTCTGTACTATCATCTTCACTCAAAAGATCGTCTAAGGCAGCATTAACGCCAACAGATTCGGCTTTTGTTTTCACCTTAACCACAACTCCTGGTTCAAGTGCCCCTAAAATTTTCTGATAAATTTCAGTTTCTATCGGTTGCCCCAATTTCTCTGAGGTTTCCAAATACAATTTTTGCGCACTAGAGCAAAAGGAATCTTGCTCTGCCACAACCTCAAAATCTGCTCTTGCTCCTGCTAAATCGCCTTTTTCTAATAGTATGCGCCCTCTGGCAAGCCTACCTGGTAAAAAATTGGAATTTATCTCCAAGCCTCTGTTTACCGTAAGCAGGGCCTCATCCAGTTTTTTGTCCATTCTGAGCATATCTGCAAGCCAAGCAAATGCCAGCGATTTGGGATTTTTATCTACAATCCTTTTTAAGTCCATAATTTCTGAGCTGCTAACCATGAGGGTTAATATAGTAAAAATTATTACTATCTTACCTTAGGCAATGCTCAAACAACCCATTGGAATTTTAGGATATGGCACAGAAGGCAAAAGCACTCAGAAGTTTTTGCAGGAGCAAGGCATAGAAAACATCATTGTTTTTGATAAAAAAGACGGTGAAAATTATTTGGAAAATCTGCCAAAATGCAAAACCATTGTCCGCTCTGCTGGCGTTTATCCATTGCAAAAAGAAATTTTGAACGCGCAAATGAAAGGTGTCGTGCTAACCAGTCAAATAGAACTTTTTTTTGAAATAATGCAGCGCGATTACCCGCAAATCCAAATAATAGGCGTAACAGGCACGCTTGGAAAAGGTTCCTGCGTTTCTATGATTGCCCACTGCCTAAAAGCCCTGAACGTGCCCCATTTAATAGGCGGCAATTTTGGAATTCCAGCCCTTGATTTACTGCAAAATAAGAATTTGCTCTCAAATAAAAATACAGTGATTGTTTTGGAACTCAGTTCCTTTCAGCTTATGACACTTGGTATTTCGCCCCATATAGGAGTGGTTTTGCAAGTGACAAGCGAGCATTTGGATTGGCACACTTCTGTGGAACAGTATAGAGATGCAAAAGCAAATTTGGTTCGCTGGCAAAAAAGAAACGATTTTTGCATTTATTATGCCTCCTCCGAAGGTGCTACGCAAATAGCAATGCAAAGCGGAGGAATAAAAAAGCCTTATGACTCTCTTAAAATTCCGCTTGAAGAATGTAAGGTTATAGGAAAGCACCAACTGCAAAATATGGCAGCGGCCTCTCTTGCTTTGGAATGTCTTGGAATGGATTCAAAGGCCTGCATAAATGCTCTAAAACTCTACGAAGGCTTGCCGCTTCGACTGCAAAATATTGGCACAAAAACCTACAAGAACAAAACTATTGCATTTTACAACGATTCATATTCCACTCGCCCAGAAGCGACAATAGCCGCCGCAAAAGCGATGAGCAAACCTTTCACTCTAATACTAGGCGGCTCCGAAAAGAATGCAGATTTCACAGAGCTTTCAAAAGAACTCGCAAAAAACAACCTGCTCAAAGGCATCGCTCTAATTGGAAGCACCGCAGAGAGAATGTTAAAATCCCTGCAAAGCGAAAACTGCAATGCAAATATGAAAGTTTTTGAAAACCTAGACTCAGCATTTAACTGGTGCTGCGAAACAACAGAAAATGAGGGAGCTGTTTTGCTCTCCCCCGCTTGCGCTTCTTTTGGTTTATTCAGCAACTACAAAGAGAGAGGCGAAAAATTTACAATAATGTTTTCCCAAATTTAACCGGGCTTTTTTTGCCGAGCAACATTCCCCTTGTTTTAAGCGGAAGCCCAAAGCAACGAATAAAGCCTGTGGCATCTTTTTGGTCGTAAAAATCAACATCGCTAAAACCGCCCAAATTTGGGTCGTAAAGGCTAAATGGGCTTTCTACTCCAGCTGGAATTATGTTCCCTTTGTAGAGCTTTAAAGTTACAACTCCAGAAACTGTTTTTTGAGTTTCTTTAACAAAGGCATCTAATGCTTGGCGAAGCGGTGTGAACCATTCGCCGTTGTAAACCAAAAAGGAATAAGTTTGGGCTAGTTTTTGTTTTTCTGCAAGAGTTGCTTTGTCTAAAACAAGGGATTCCAAAAGCTCGTGAGCTTTGTATAAAATTGTGCCACCTGGTGTTTCGTAAACTCCCCTGCTCTTTAAGCCAACCAGCCTATTTTCAACAATGTCTAGCAAGCCGCAGGCGTGTTTGCCGCCTATTTTATTGAGCATGGTGAGCAGAGTAACTGCATCCATTCTTCTGTTGTTCAGCGCAACTGGAACTCCCTGTTCAAAAATTAATTTAACATATTCCGGCCTGTTTGGAGCTTTCTCAAAAGTATTTGAGAGTTTTAGCATATCGTATTTATGCTCTTTGTCTGGATATTCCAAAACCCCGCCCTCGTGCGATAAATGCCAAACATTGCCGTCTTCAGAATAAATTTTCTTTTTTGAAATTCCACCAAGGGGAATGTGCCTTTTTTGTGCATAGTCAATAGCTTCTTCTCTGCTGTGAATATTCCATTTTGGATCCTTCCAAGGGGCAATAACTTTCAAGCGAGGATCCATAGCTGCATAAGTAAGCTCAAAACGAACTTGGTCATTGCCTTTGCCTGTGGCTCCGTGCGCAACTGCGTCTGCATATTCTCTTTGCGCAACAAGTACCTGATATTTTGCAATCAAAGGTCTTGCAAATGAGGTTCCCAAAAGATATGTACCCTCATATTTTGCGCCAGCCTGCATTGTAGGCCAAACATAATCTTCCAAAAACTCTTTGCGCAAATCCATAACATAGCACTTAGAAGCCCCGCTTGCAATGGCTTTTTTCTTTAGCGCAGCAGCATTACAATCGCCTTGCCCTAAGTCTGCGGCAAAGGCTACAACCTCGCAATTATAGTTTTCTCTTAGCCAAGGGATTATCACAGAGGTATCTAAACCTCCAGAATAGGCAAGAACGCATTTTTTTACTGTCATTAAACACCTCCTAAAAAAACTACTCAGAGCGAGACTTGAACTCGCACGACCTTGCGGCCAGGGGATTTTAAGTCCCCAGTGTCTACCATTCCACCATCCGAGCGGCAGAAAGAATATAGAAAAATTTATACATTATAAATATGTTCGTATATAACGATGATGATTTAATTATAGGAACTCCTAGGCAGGCTGAGTATCAGAGATTTTTTTCTGAGGCTGGTATGCTGGCTATTGCAGAAAACAAGCGGCTTGGCATACCCATTGTTTATGTGGAAAACGATAATGTGATAAAAGAATATGCCGATGGCAGAAAAGAAATTTTGGCAAAAGCACGTCCCAAAGTGGTTTATAATGGACCGTCCGTTATAGAGTTGCCAGATGGATAGGGTAAAGAGACTCAGAATATTTGCCGGACCTAATGGCTCTGGCAAAACCACGCTTTACAATTATTTTGTGAAAACCAATGTTTTTAGAGATTATTATTTTATAAATGCAGATATAATAAATACCGATTTGAATACATTTTTGAATTTTGGTTATTTCCCAATAAAATTTTCGGAAGCAGATTTATATGAATTTTTGGATAACTCTCCTTTTCAATCAATAACAGATTTCAAGTTATCTGATGTTTTAGAAATAAAAGATTCCATAATTTCATTGAAAAATCATAATTTGCCAGAGACAACTTATATCTCCGCTGCTTTATCTGAATTTTTGCGAAAGAAAATGATTGTGGAATCAAATTCCTCTTTTGCTTTTGAAACTGTGTTTTCTCATAAATCTAAATTGGATGAAATTAAATTTGCAAAAGAGAACGGTTATAAAGTTTATTTATATTTTATAGCAACAGATGATGTTTTTGTCAATTTAGAAAGAATACATGGGAGAATTGTCAAAGGCGGGCACTCTGTGCCTGAGGAAAAAATAAGAGATAGATATTTGCGTTCTTTGGATAACTTATTTAAAGCGGTGAAATTGGCAGACAAAGTTTTCTTTTTTAATAATTCTGAGCAGGAGCAAATTAAAGAATATTCTGTTTTTGCGGAGAAAAAGAATAACGCTTTGCATATTCCACCAGGAACGATAATCCCGTGGTGGTTTAATGAGTATGTGCTTGGAAGGATATAGAATTTGCTATTTCACCGAGGCATATAACACAAATTCTAAAGTTGATTGCATTTTTTCGGCACCTGTTGGCCTAGAAACAAATTGCTGAACTCCAAAGGCAATATCGGATTTTTGCAGAGCTTCGGCAAAGTTTAAAAGCGAAGGATAATCGGCATCTGTGGTTGCTTTAACCACTACCCTGCGATGCGTTTGGAATTCGTCTTCTGTGAATTTTTCTAGCCCTGCCAAACGCACTTGGTTATTAATAGCCAAAGTACGGAGTGCCATTAATTCGGAATTTATTTTGGAAGGACGCACCAACTGACCAGACTTCAATTCTGTGAAACTTGGTTGATTAAAATTTCCATATACGCTGAACTCAATGCTTCCGTCTTTGGTGGTTACGGAATCTGCTTCAATAAAGTCCACAACTTTGGCTCTCAATTGGTCTCTGTAAAAATTGCGAGTACGGGCATCAACTGCCACAACGCGGGCAAAATAAAAATTGGGAGCTTGATAGGCAAGGTCTAAATAACCTATTCCGTCTCCATCTGGGGTTGCTTTGTAGAAGGTGCCGAGCATAATGTGGAATGCCTGTTTTTGATAAGGAATTCTATTTATCAAAGCCTGTTCCTTGTAGTTTACAAGCTCTTTGTTTTTGAAATAAATATCCGGGCGCATGGTTCTAACAATTTCTTCAACAGAGCCATCTAACGGAACACTTGGATCATCTAACCTTGTGCCGTGAGCCGTGAGCTGTGGAGCACCTGCTTGGCGTAGCACTTGTGTTGCTGCAGTTTCTTCGCTTAAACCTAAAAAATCCACAATTTCTTGAGGTATAACTCCGCGCAAAAAGCTCGGTATCCCTAAAAGTTCCAAATATACTATTGAAGCTACTACCATAAGAAAGAGCATAAAAAGAAAACTGCCAAACACGCTGCTCTTTTTTTTCTCAGGTTTGGTTTTTTCCTTTACAACCTTCTCTTTAACAGTAGCACGCGGAGCGACAGGCGGCTGAGCGGTTTTTTGAGAAGACATTAAGTTTGATTTTATCATCTAAAAACTCCGTTTTCTGTTTCCTATGTACAACCCAAGGTTGCCCCAATGGCTCCCATGCACTGCGATAATTTTGAAAAATCAGCATTTTTTTCCAAAGAAAATTTTGAAAGCTGTTTCCAAGGCTGAATGTCTATGCCAAAACTAGCTCCCATATCTATAAATTCATTTGCAAAATCCAAACGGGTAGAAAGTTCACCACAAAACTTAACAACTTTTTTTGCTTTGGGAAATTCCCTATAACCGCTTTGCAAAATGTCCAAAACGGCACGGGGAGAAATACAATCGCCGGGCAAAAGCCTTATGGCAGCAGGGCCACTTTCTTTGCTCCAAAAAGCCGAAACAAATTTTTCGTCTGCCTTCAATACGCATTTGGGACTGCTACCCAAACCCTCGGAAATCTCCAAAAGATTGTGCAAAACGCAAACATCTGCCATAAGGTAGTTTGGCCTTACCCCGCTCCTTTCAAGTTCTGCGGAATGAAAAGACTCTACAATCCTTTTGCGCATTGCAACCGTAATGGCACATTCAGGCTTTTTTGGGTTTGGATAAAAAGCCACTGTTATTTTGTAATCGCCTGAATTGGAGTTTATCGAAGATGAAAATTCCCAGTTCACATAGCTAAAGGCATCTTCAATTTCTTTTGGAATGGAAACAAGGCGCATTATCCCATTGCAAGCAGGAAAAGTCACAGCTATTGAACTTATTTTAGGAAGCGAGATGCTACGCATCCAAGAATTTAGAACAGAAGCGTAAATTGAAACATCGTTTATTGAATTTCCGCTTGTTGGAACAGCATCTACCCTAATAACATGCTTACGCTCCGGTTCAACCAGAGCGATTTTTAACCCATCTTGGCTTATTTCTACACCAAGACATATTTTATGTGCCGCCATTGCTCAATAAATATAGAAATAATTTTACACAATTAACTCGCAAATTGCAAGCTCAAATGAGGGAAGGTCCCTGAAATAGCCCACTTTTTTGCCATAAGAAATCTCATCTAAACGCAAAATTGTTTTTTGCAGGCTGCCGGGCAACCAGCAGGAACTCTGCTCGGGCAAGCGGTTTTTCTGATAAAGAAAAACCTGATTAGGCGGAAAAATCCTACCTTTTATTTCGTATTCAGGAATTTTCTTAGCCTTCATAGCCTGAATATGCAATAGGTTCAGGCAGTGGCTCCTGAGCGCACCCACCACAGGCATAAAAGCCTCATCCCCTTCTTCTGCCAAAATTCTGCGAAATTTGGGCAAAAATGCCCGCAAATTCCTAAAACCAAAAAAATCCTGCAATTCGTAAGCGTTAATTTCCCTGTTTTGTTTTATAAATAACTGAGAGTGCTGAACGCTTATTTCCTGTATGCTGCTATCGTATAAGAATATTTTTTTTATTTCGTTATATATGCGCTTGGTGTCTGCGCCTATGGCATCTGCAATGTATAGCGCAGCTTCTGAATTTATTTTTTTCTGAAAACGTTTTTGAACTAAATCTACTATCCATTTTTGAATGGCGTTTCCATATTTAGAAGGTGGCTCAAAACTCTCAACAACCCCCTGTTTATCAAGGAATTTCCACAAAACGCTTTTCTTGTCTGGCTTAAAATAATCAATGGCTAAATTTCCCTGAAAGCTACCACCCTTGCATAAATCGGTTAAAAGGCTTGCGATGCTGCGTTGTTCTTCGGCAGGCATAAACTCAGTGTGCCTAATTAAAACGCTTGCCGCAGGTTCAAAAAAAGAAGGGGTCAAAGCCTGCGCCACATTCGCAACCAAGGAATTTTCTTCTTTTGAGCTATCGGTTGCAAAAAAGACCTTGCGCTGCGAGCCTCCTACCAAAGATTCCGCCCAGAATTTTTCAATTCGGGAGTCTTTGGCAAATTCATCGGAACCAGCAAACGCAAAAAGCATAGAAGCAATCTAGAAATTTCTATATTGCAAGCATGATCCAGTCCATAGATATTAACAAACTGGCAATGCTCTCCAGGTTGACACTCTCAGAGCCAGAAGCTGTGCAAGCCAAAGAAAGGCTACAAGAAATGCTTAAGCTTATGGAAAATCTCAAAGAATTGGATCTAAAAAATGTTGAGCCTATGGTAGCAGAAGCTGCATCTTCGCTGAGAGAAGATACCGAATTTCCAGGTCTGTCTTACGAACAAGCATTTATGAATGCGCCACAGGAAGAAAACCACCACTTCACAATTCCAAAAGTGATATAATTATGTCAATAGGTTCTAAAATTCTCATTTATTCAAACAATGCGGCAGAGACCGAAAAATATGTTCGTTTGCTTATGTATCAAAAATTCGTGCCTAAGGCAGTGGAATCAATATCCTATGCTAACCTTGCTTTGGCGTCTGGCGAGTATCCCATATTTTTGTGTTCTTATTCACCAGAAGACACGCCAACTACGGACTTTCTGAAATTCATGCGACAAGACGTACACATGCGCTCTATTACGCCCGTTGTTATTCTGAACAAGCCAACTCAAGAATGTATTGAGACTTTGATAAAAGCGGGCTGCTCAAATTTTATTTTGCAAGACTCAAGCCAGCAAATATTCATAGATAAAGTAGAGGCAATAGCCGAATCCATTGGCGATACGCGTGATAATAGGCAATATGTGCGTATTGAAATCCCAGATTACGAAAATGCGCAGCTTTTGATAACGGCAAAAAGCGGGCAAAAATATCCGGTTAGAATCAACAATATATCTATGGGTGGTTTGCAAATATCTTGGTCTCCAGATAAAGTGGTGCAAAAAATGTCTGCTGGAGATATTTTGATGAATTGCCTTTTGGTTGCAAAGAGTTTGGATTTATATGTGGATATAAG
>CAZIMU010000023.1:0-17355 GCA_964540355.1 uncultured Fibrobacteraceae bacterium
TAGATGCCTTAGTTATTTTGGGCGGGCAAGGCACTCATAAAACCGCCGCGCTTTTGTCCAGCGAAGGGCTTAACGTGATAGCTTTGCCAAAAACCATAGACAACGATCTTTGGGGAACAGATTTCACCTTTGGTTTTCATTCAGCGGTAAATGTGGCAACGGAATGTATAGATAGAGTTCAAACAACGGCAGCAAGCCACAGACGCGCAATGGTAGTTGAAATTATGGGCAATAAAGTTGGCTGGCTCACGCTTTACGCTGGCATTGGCGGCGGAGCAGATGTCATACTCATTCCAGAAATACCTTATGATATTGACAAGGTTATTAAAACGGTTGAATCCGTAAAAAAGCACAAGGGACATTGCATAATTGCCGCTGCGGAAGGGGCAATGGATAAAGAAGAGGCAACTCTTGCTAAAAAAGAACGCTATCAAAAACGCGAAGAACGAGGCGAAGTAACGGCATCTAACAGAATAGCCAAAGCAATAGAGGAAAAATTGGGTATTGAAACGCGAGTTATTGTTCCGGGGCATATCCAGCGTGGCGGAGCTCCATCTGCCTACGACCGCGTACTTTGCTCGCAAGTTGGAGCTTATGCAGCTAAACTTGCCATAGAACGCAAATATGGAGTGACTGTGGCGTTGAAAGGAGATAAAGTAATTGCCAATAATCTTGCTGATATTGCTGGGAAAACAAATGTCGTTCCGCCAAAGCATGAGCTGATTAAAGCAGCAAAAGATATAGGTATTTCTTTTGGAGATTGAATTAAAGGGATTTTAGAATATGAACAAGTGCATTAAAAAGAATTTTATTAATCGGGAATATTCTTGGTTAAAATTTAATGAGCGTGTTTTGGAGGAGGCAAGTTCGCAAAATAACCCCTTGCTTGAAAAATGTAAATTCCTCTCTATTTTCACCAGCAACTTAGACGAGTTTTTTATGGTGCGGGTTGGTTCATTGTTCAACAATATGCTGCTCGCCCCAAATGAAAAAGATAATAAAACCGATTTAACGCCCGCCGAGCAATTAGATGAAATTTACAAGCACAGCAAAAAATCTTACAAGCTAAGGGTGCAAGCAGCCGAAAATATTTTTGCCGAACTTAAAAAAGAAGGCATTAACATTGAGAATGTGCGGTTGAAAGACAGGACTATAAGTAAGCATTTTGCAACTTATTTCAAAAAAAATATGCTACCTCTGCTGAATCCCATGATTTTAGACAGCAAGCATCCATTTATACGTCTTGACAATTTAGAAATGTATGTGATTCTCCATTTGGAACACAAGGGTAAAAATTTTTTTGGCGTATTGCCAGTTCCAGATAAATGCGATAGATTAATCCCTGAGCAAAATTCTTCTGGCGTTAAAGTTTTGCTCGCCGAAGATGTTGTATATCATTTTTCCGATACCGTGTTTTCCAAATACAAGGTTTTAAGCAAAGCCATAGTAAGATTAACGCGCAATGCCGATATAGATACCGAAATATTCAGCATGGATTTTGAATCGGAATATGATTTTTCCAAATTGCTGAAAGGCAAAGTGGATTCACGCACAAATCTGCCACCGATTAGACTTGAAATGAGCTGCGACAGCAAAGCTATCAAGGAATTTTTATGCAAACATCTCGGCATTGCCTCTCACCAATGCTTTACAATAAAATACTTTTTTGATTATAAATTCCTTTTCTCCATAGATAAATATTTGCCAAGTGATAAAATCGTAAGTCTTAAATATCCACCTTTCCAAAGCCGAATTGTTTCGCTTTCAAAACCAAAATCTGTGATAGACAGTGTACGGGCAAATGATTTATTTTTGTCTTATCCTTTTGACAGCATGGAACCTTTTTTGGATTTGCTAGACTCTGCCAGCACAGACCCACGTGTTATTGATATTAAAATCACAATTTACCGAATTGATAAACAATCCAGAATAATAGAGGCTTTGCGCCGTGCCAGCCGCAATGGCAAGGAGGTCACCGCCATAATAGAACTAGCCGCCCGTTTTGATGAAGAAAATAATTTGCATTTCGCAGGAGTATTGAAAGAGGCAGGCTGCACCATTATTTATGGAGTTGGCAACTACAAGGTTCATTCAAAGATAATGTTGCTCATTTTAAAAGAAGGTGAAAATATTTCTTATATAACACACCTTGGCACAGGTAATTATAATGAAAGCACATCCAAGCAATATACCGATTTGAACATAATAACGGCAAACGATGAAATAGGTTCCGATGCCGCAGATTTTTTCCGCAATTTGTCTATGGGAGATGTTAATTTTAACTGCTCCAAACTCCTCATTGCGCCTAAAACCCTTAAAGAAGGGCTTTTGCAGAAAATAAAAGAGCAAACCGCCCTTGCTGAAATTGGAAAGCCAGCAAGAATAGTGTGCAAAATGAACAGCCTAACCGATATAGATTTTATAAAGGCATTTACCCGTGCATCCATAGCAGGCGTGAAAGTGAGCTTAATAGTGCGCGGAGTGTGTTGTCTTTTGCCGGGGTTTTCGGGCAAAACCGAGAACATAGAAATCAAAAGCATAATAGGGCGTTTTTTGGAACACAGCCGCATTTACAGCTTTGGCGACAAAGACCCTGAAATTTACATTTCCAGCGCAGATTTAATGACAAGAAACACAGCCAAGCGCATAGAGATAGCCACACCCGTAATTGATAAAAAAATTAAAACTAAAATAATCAAAATGCTAGAAATTATGCTAGCCGACAATGAAAAAGCAAGCTATTTAACCCCAAGCGGTAAATACGAGAGAAGGCAAGAAGCGGGACCATCTAGCCAGAAATATTTTTTGGAGAATGGAGTTTAATATATGACCATATCAGATTTCATAATCAGAATCGTAGCATCCGTAATATTTGGATTCCTAATCGGATTTGAAAGGCAATTAACAGGTCACCCCGCTGGAATCCGTACCAACGCGCTTGTAAGTTTAGGTTCTAGTATTTTTGTAATATTCTCCCTTATTATGGAAACAAACGACCAGACAAGGGTAGCGGGGCAAATCGTGACTGGCGTGGGTTTTTTATGTAGCGGTATTATTTTCAAGGATGGCGTGAGTGTCCGTGGCTTAAATACGGCAGCTACAATATGGTGTACGGCGGCTATTGGCGTTTTAACAAGCTCAGGATATATCTTGTACGCATCGCTTGCAACTGCATTGCTGATTACCGTTAATGTTATTTTCAGACCCATTTCAAACAAAATCAATCCCATATTTGATGAAACAGGTAAATGCTATCAGATTATGGCTGTTTGCGATGAAGATAAAAGAATGCTTATCCGTTCCATAATTATGAACCACATTTCTTCGTTGAGATTGATTCTTATAGATTTAGAGAGCAGGGATATTGAAGGTGGCAAATCTAAAGTCATAGCAAAAATGAACATCTACGGCAACCACCGAGACGAAATCGCAGAAACATTGATCAACAAAATCAGAGGCGAAGAGCACGTCACTTCCGTTGGATGGGAGATACTTTAGTGTTTTTACGAATATTTATCTTATTTTTTTTTGCCTCGCTTGCCTTTGCCCAAAGTAATACTGGTGTTCTAGCTATAGATACTTTGAAAAGATATGACTGGGACATAGAGACTAAAAATAATAATTTGGCCATGGTGCATTTAACCTCTTTTTTCTTTCCTGGTGGTGGGCAGTTTTACACAGGACATTATGTTAGAGGCGGTTTTTTATTTACATTTGAAACCGCTTTAATCTATGAAACTTTTTACAATAAATTCAGGCAAAACAGAATTTTCAATAAGAACATAAGAGCATATAGAGATTCCGTTTCTTATTACAAAGACCTAATCTCTTTGTATAGTGATTCTTTAGATTATGAATATGAATTGGAAGAATGGAAAGCAAACGAAAGAATGCAAACGAGAATTTTATCAAAGGAACTATCTAAAAAAAGAGCCTCAAAAGATTTATGGACATCTGAATTTGCTTGGCTTGCGGGGCTTCATATTTACGGTGCCTTTGACGCTTATGGAATTTGGAAAAACAATCAGGGACATAGTGCAGAAACTCATTCTGCCACCTCTGCCATTTGGCGAGCAGCTTTGGTTCCAGGCTGGGGGCAAATTTACAATCACGAATACGGCAAGGCAGGCTTGCTTTACATGGGATTACTGGGCAGCGCAATTAGCTATTACTCACGTCAGGAAATGGTTAAATTTCATTTAAAGAACTTGCGGCAAGCAAGGGAAGCAGAAGATGATGTTGCAATAAGCATTGCAGAAGAAGATATTTTGTTTTTTAGAAAAAAAAGAAATCAGTATATTTGGGCAATAACATTATTTTATCTCTATTCGCTTGCAGATGCAGGAGTTGACGCAATGCTTCACAATTTTGACAGCCCCGCTTATTTTGTTATGCAACCAACACTCAACAAGGGAATAAACTTTGAAGCAGGATTTCATTTTTGACGTTCCTCCCTTTTCCAAGCACCACCGCTTTCTTTGAAAAAGGATTTGCAAAAACCGAGAAACAAAGCAAAATTCATGCTTAAAAAATAATTGCACTCCTTCACGCCTAATAATGCAGCGATGGCAAACAAAAATTCAAGGCTTAAAAATGCTAAATAAAATATATTAACATCCACCAACGGAATACTGCTTACAAAAAGCGCTAAAAGCAAAAAAGGGCTTAACCACCTCAGCAATTTATGCGACAAAAACATATATGCTTTCATCGGCTGCGAAGGATTCAACAAAGGAAAAAAATTGAAAAGAAAATTGAAATTGGCTCTACCAATACGAACCTTGCGGTTGAATTCTCCATATTTTGACACAGATGTTTTTTCATAAGCAAGAGCATTTTCACAAAATATGCAGGAATAGTTTTTCATCAAAATTTTTGCTGTTATATAAAAATCGTCCATTATAGTTTCATGCGTTGGAAGCACAGGATATAATTCCGCACGAATTGCATATAAAGCTCCATTACTCCCCATTACCGCTCCAAAATGGCTTTCCAGCATTTTCAACTTGGATTCTCCCCTCCAATAAAGGCTTTCTGTTTTGCTCAAAGCAGAACCGCTTTCATCTTTAAGCGCAAGCTGCCCACAAACACAACCAATGCTGCTATCGGTAAATTCAGATATTAAATTTTTCAATGCATTTTTTTCAATCATTGTATTTGCATCGCTAAAAAGAAAAAAATCACCTTTTGCTATTTTGCACAGGTCGTTGAGCATAGCGGCCTTTCCTTCATTTTTGTCTTTTTTGAACAAATGCACTTCGCTGAATTTTTGCACAATTTCTGAGGTTTTATCCGTAGAGCCATCATCGCCAATCAAAATTTCCATTTTTTCTTTTGGATAGTCCAAAGCCAAAGTATTCAAAATTTTCTGCTCAATAATTTCTTCTTCATTGTGTGCCGATATTATTATTGATACTTTGTCTGAACCAGACGCCCGCTCGCTACCTATTCGCTGGCGAACATCCGCAGGATGGTTATTCTCAGAATTTACAGAATTTTTAAAAAAGAATGAAAGCAAGCGTAGAGTTAGCGGGTAGAGAATATATACTTGTATCAGTAAAATAAGGCACAGCCAAAAAATAAATTTCATTTTTTCCTTATCGCTTTTAAGAAGTTCAAAAATGTTTTTTTATCAAAAGTTCCAGTTGTGATATGCTTTAAACCTCCATCTTTGTCTAAAACGGCAAAAGTGGGAATACCTGGAATTTCCCAAAGTTCTACGCAGTCTAGAATAAGCATTGTTTCGCCTTCGCAATAAATTTGCTCTTCTTTCTCGGTGTTTAGGCGAACAAAGTAAAAATTATTTTTGAGTTCTTTTATAACAGCAGGGTCTTTAAAAATTGTCTTTTCCATTTCAATGCAAGGAATGCACCAGTCTGCATAAAATTCAAGTAAAATAGGTTTGCCATTTTTCTTGTTGCCCTCTATAGCCTCTCTGTAAGATACTTCCGGACCCGCAAAGCTAAGGCAGGCAAAAATTGTCATAATTGATAGTAGAATTTTCATTTTGCAATGGTATCTTTTTTGATAATGGTATCTGATTTGACAACGGGCTCTGGTTTTGCAATTGAATCTAAAATATCTATAACAGTTTTTTGAAATACTAACCATTTCTCAGGTTCTTTTCTCAACTCTTCTGTTTTTATTTCAAAGCTATCCGCAGAAATTCCATGTTTTTCCAAAATTTGAAAGCGAATAGCCTTGCCATTTTCTGTTTCTCCATATTCCTGTGTTGCTACGCGGAGTTCTGCATAAACAAGGGCAAGAGCATCATAGTTGCTTGCGTTGCTTTTTTCTTTGCAAGCGCATAAAGCGAGGAACGCAAGTGGTAGGAGGAATTTAGACATTCACCCCCACAAATACCCGCAAAGCGAGTTCTTCTTTGCTACCATGAACGAGTTTTGCACTTTGGCTATTTTTGCTTAAAATTGCATATTCAACTTTATCATTTCCAAAATTATCCGCTGTGTTCACAACTAAAATATCTATGCCGCCTACTTCAAATTTTTTCTTGGCATTTTGCAAGGCATTTTCTGTTTCCAACGCAAAAGATACTATTTTTTGTTTTGATGTTTTGTTTTTTATTGTGTTTTTCAAAATATTTGGAGTTTCTTCCAATTCTAATTTTTGCATTGTTCTGCTGTTTTTCACTTTTTGAGCTGCTGTTTGTTTGGGGCGATAATCTGCAACGGCAGCAGAGTGCACAATGGCGTTTGCCTGCTTTTGCATTTTAAGTACTGCTTTATTCATATCCGTTGCGCTCTTTACTTCTATTTTTTCGCATTGCTTTGGCAATTTTGCTTCCATTGGTCCGCAAACCGCTATAACATGCCAGCCACCGCGCAAAAATTCCTTTGCTATTGCCACACCCGTTTTTCCGCTTGATTTGTTTGATATATAACGAACAGGGTCTATTGATTCTTGGGTGCGTCCTATGGTTATCAGCAAGGTTTTATTTTTTTTCCCCACAGAAAATTCAAGTTCATCTGCAATATCTTCCGGTTCTGGAAACTTCCCTGCTCCTTCTTCGCCGCAAGCCAAATGCCCAACGGCGGGTTCCACAATTTTAACTCCCCAAGAACGAAGGGTTTGCAAATTTCTCTGCACAGCTGGTGAATTGAACATAACGGAATTCATAGCTGGAACAACCCACTTTTCGCCTTGCATTGCCAAAAAGCAAAGGGATACAGGTTCTTCGCCGGTGCCAGAGGCAAAACGGGCTAAACTTGTTGCGGAGCAAGGGGCAATTATGTAAATATCTGCCCAGCGAGGGTAATCTATGTGCTGAAATGGTTTTGAATCCATGGCTGCGGTTTCGGTGTAAACTGGGAAATTTGAAAGTGCGGCAAAAGTTGTTTGCCCAACAAATTTGGTGGCTTCGGCAGTCATTGCCACACGAACCTCCGCACCTCTTTTTTGCAAAATGCGAAGCAACTCGCAAGCCTTGTAAGCCGCTATGCCGCCCGTCACTCCGAGTAAAATTTTTTTGCCATGCAAGTTCACTTGGGGTAATATAGAAAAAAATTTCTACATTCCTCAAATGTCCGATATAATAATAAGAGCAACCGGAAAACAAGCACCGCTAAGATTTGTGCTAGTTTCAATAAAAGATGCGATGAATGAGATTGGTTCTAAACACAATGCTAAAAACTACGCTTTGAAATTTATGGCAGAAATATCTGTAGCTTCGCTCTTGCTTTCCAGCGGGCTAAAATTCCCAGGCACCGTGAGTTTGCGTGTGAATATGGACGGCGATTTGCGTTTTGCACAGGCAGATTCCACACCGCAGGGGCTTATTCGGGCTATGATTCCTCAAAGCGATTTGCAGAGAATTGGCGCAGACGAACCTCTGATAACCCCGCAAAACCTAAGCGTTATTCAACTTAACGAAAAAGCGCAAAGGGTAAAAGAAAGCATAGTGGAGGCACCAAGCACACAAATGGGCGTTAATTTAACCGCTTATTTGCATCAATCGGAGCAAACAAAAAGCGCGGCTGGAATTTTGGCAGAATTTTCCGAAAAAGATTCTGGCAAACTGAATTTCGCAGCAGGTTTTTTAGTAGAAGCATATCCAGATGCAAAAGAAAAAGATTTGGAAATTATGGATGCCGTTATTCGCAATTTGCCAAATTTGAAAAAATTTTATGATGGCAGCGAATATAAAATAGAAGATTTAGCAGACGAGTTGCGCGGTCCTTATGATATAGAAATAGTCAAGGAAATTGTTCCGCAGGCTTATTGCCCGTGCAGCCGCGAAAGGGTTATGACAAGCCTCTCTGGTTTGCACGAATGTGAGATAAGAGACATAAAGCAAAAGAACGAAGTTTTAGATGTGGTATGCGACTTTTGCCGCACTCACTACGCCGTTGCCCCAAACGAATTAGTCTTTCCACAGTAAATTCAAAACCGCAAGGCTTTGGATTCTTATTTCTGTTGTTATGTAGTCAAGTGTTTCGCTCAGTTTGCCGTGGAACAGCATAATTGGAATTGCTATTATCAAACCTGTTTCTGTTGTTATTAGGGCTTCGGAAATTCCGCCTGCCAAAATTCTGGCATCGTTTGTGCCAACTTGGGTAATAACCTGAAACAGCAATATCATTCCGGTAACTGTGCCCAAAAGACCGAGCAAGGGAGCCACCGTGCCAAGTGCAGCCAAAAAGCCCATGCGTTTTTCCAGTTTGGATTGCTCGGTGAGCATTATTCTCTGCAAGTCTTTTTGCGCTTCAGATTTTGAGTTTGAGGCATTTTCAACTATTGCTGTTAAAATTTTTCCAAGGCTGGTTTTTTGTTTTTTGCACAAGGCTTTAGCATCTTCAATATGGTTGCTTTTTATCAGCTCTTGAAGTTTGCGTGTGAATGTTTTTGAAATATGCCCTCTGTGCCCCAGCACAAATAGGCGTTCCAAGGCTATGAGCAAAGCTGCCAAGGCAACCAGCGCAAGAGGGTACATTACAAGCCCACCCGCTTTGAACCAAGACAAAAACTTTTGCGAGTATGTTTGCTCCACAGAATTTGTGCTTGCACCCATAACAGCTTTTGTTTGCAAAACATCTATTGGAATCCAAGCGGAATCTGATTTTTGCTGTGCGCTTAAAACGCTTTGCTTAATGTCTGCGGAAAATTCTTTTGAAAGCGCTGAACGCCATTCAAAAACCTTGCCAGAGATAGTTCCTGTTCGCATAACTGCTTTAACATCATTTTTTTGCAAATCTGCATCTGCGAAAAACACGGTTCCGAGCCTCAAACGATAAGAATCTTTTAGTGAGAGTTCCTGCGATTCTGTTAATTTAAGCCTGCTCTGCCTGTCTTGAAAATAAGTTTTAATATCTGGCGGGTTGTTTGCGAAATTCAGCAGGCGTTCTTCTAATTTCGCGGGAAAGTCTTGTGGAATTTCCTCAATGCTTTTATCTATTGCCTGCTTAACCTGCAAATTGAAATTATCCAAAGCATTTTTTGTTGCCGTTGCTTTTTCTTTTTGCTCCAAAGCCAAGTTGCGAATAGCACCGAGTTCTGTTGCCGCCCTAGACATATTATCTGAAACTTTTGAATATTGCCCTTCTAAAAGCCGTGTTTCGTTTTGGTATTCTGTATTTTCTTGATTTTGCATATAGCGTTTTTGCCAGCGAGCGGCTTCTGCTTTTTCCAATTGGTTTGCTTTTTCCATTCTAACTTTTTTAAGAGCTTCTATTTCTAGCCTCAGAGAGTCAAGAGTACGCTGTTGCTGTGCGGCAACAATGTCTGCTGGGGTTTCTTTGGCGAAAAGAAGGGTGGTTGCTATAAATAAAAATAATATAATTCGCATTTGTAGAGAGGAATATAGAAATTTCTACCTTTAAGGCTGAAATCACAAGATGAAGGAGAATTTATGTCAGTAGATGAGATGTTAGAAGATATTATACACGAAAACGATAGTTGGAACGATTTGTTTAATAACAAAATGAAGGAAAAATTAGAGGGAATATTGAGTAAAATTGCCAATACTTCATATCAGCCTACGGGAAAAGCCATTTTTAATGTTTTCAAAATGCCTATCAGCAAGATTAAAGTAGTAATCCTTGGGCAAGACCCATATCCAACACAAGGATATGCTATGGGATACGCCTTTGCTGTTCCTGCGGATAAGAAAATACCAAAAAGTCTAAGCGCAATAAAGAAAGAGATTAATAATGATGAAGATCCAAAGTGGCAAACCCTTAAACATTGGAGAGACAGCGGAGTTTTTTTGCTAAATACGGCTTTAACAGTAGAAAAGAATAAACCAGGTTCTCATTTAGCTTTCTGGAAAGATTTTACAAAAGAAGTAATAAAGTTTATTTCAAAAACACATCCTTGTATTTGGATGTTATGGGGGAGAAAAGCACAGAAGTTTAAAAATGTCATTAAAGAGAGTAATAAAAAAAATCATATATTAGAAGCTCCTCATCCCGCACGTGGCAATGGATTTCATAAGTGTGGTCGTAAAAATTTCTTGGATGCAAATAAAATATTGGGTAAAGACGAAATAAGATGGTAAATACAAGGCGCAGGTTCAGACAGAATTCGATTTGCCTTGCTGCCCGCAAGACTGCATTTTGGAAGTGGGAGCTTTTACCTCTTATTGAATTTGTTTTTTAGTTTATTTTCCGCATAATTTCAAATTGCATTTACTATAATACTCCATATATGCTTAACAATCATTTTGCTCCAATAATTCTACTCGTTTTTAGCAACGTTTTTATGACATTTGCGTGGTACGGGCATTTGAAATATAAAACAGTAGCTTTGCCTCTTGTGGTTCTAATAAGTTGGGGCATTGCGTTTTTTGAATATTGTTTGCAAGTGCCAGCAAATAGAATAGGCTCAGATTTTTTTAAACCTGCGGAACTTAAAACTATTCAAGAAGTTGTTTCTCTCTCTGTGTTTTTAATCTTTTCGGTTTTCTATTTGGGTGCAAGCATAAAGTGGAATTATGTAGTTGGATTTGCCCTAATGTGCCTAGGAGCTTTTTTTGTGTTTAGAGAATGGGGATAAAAATGACCTCAATACCCAACATAAAAACTCGCCGCAGATTTGGACAGAATTTTTTAGACACAGAAATGTCTAAAAAAATTGCAGACGATTTGCCTTGCTGCCCGCAAGACTGCATTTTGGAAGTGGGAGCCGGACACGGAGCCTTGACACAGTGGCTGCTCTCAAAATGCTCAAACTTAACCGCTGTGGAAATAGATAATTTCTGCATTCCAAAATTAAAGGAAAAATTCAAAAATTATAAAAATTTCAACCTTGTACATCAAAATTTTTTGCAGTTTGAAATTGAAAAATGGGTTTGCGAACATCCTAATTCTTGGATAGCTGGCAATTTGCCATATAATATGGCAACTGCGATAATCACGCATATATTGCCGCACATATCAAAAATAAAAGGCTGTATGTTTATGACTCAGGCAGAAGTCGCAGAACGAATTACAGCAAAAGCAGGAACAAAAAGCTACGGAAGCCTTTCTGTATTTTGTGCCTGTTATGCAAACAGCCACGTAGCAAGGATAATAAGCCCAGAGCATTTTAGCCCAAAGCCAAAAGTGAACAGCGCAACCATTATGTTTGAGCCTTTGGAAAAACCAATAAATACAGATGAAAAATTCTTTGAATTTATCAAGGCGGCATTTTCGCAAAAGAGAAAAACACTGGCAAATTCTCTGCTTTCATTTTGCGATAAGGAGAAAACTTTAGGCATACTTGAAAGTCTGCATTTTAGCCAAAACACAAGAGCAGAAGAATTACCCTTAAACGCCTTTATTGAAATATATTCTCGGTTACAAAAGTAAATAGAATTTCTACCTTAATCTTATGTCTTTTGTTTCTCTCCTTGAAGCTCGCATAGAAGCCTGTAAAAACCCAGTTTGTTTTGGGCTGGATCCTGTTCTTTCGCTAATTCCAGCGGAGGCAAGTACGCCAGAGGATAAAATTCGTAAATTCTATTTTGATATTTTGGAAGAATTTTTGAAGCGAAATGTGAAACCCGCTGTTGTGAAACCAAATAGTGCATACTATGAATGTGTGAGCATTTTAGCTATGCAGGTTTTGGCAGAGATAATAGCAACATACCGCAAAGAAGGAATACCTGTGATTTTAGATGCAAAAAGAGGGGATATTGGCAAATCAAGCGAGGCTTATTCGAAAGCTGCTTTTGATGTTTATGGGGCAAATGCCGTGACTGTTAATCCTTTTATGGGAGGAGATTCGGTTAAACCTTTTTTACGAGAGGAAAACGGAGTTTATGTTTTGCTCCGCACCTCAAACAAAGGCGCAGAAGATTTCCAAGATTTGGAACTTGCAAGCGAAAATAAAAAAGCATATAAAGCAGTCGCAAAAAAAATTCTTGAATGGGATAATGGAAGCATTGGAGCGGTTGTGGGTGCAACGAATACCCGTGAACTCGCAGAAATAGCAAATTTTATATCTGCGCAAAAAAAGGAAATTCCCTTTTTGATTCCGGGTGTTTCAATTCCGGGCGTACCTGGTGGGCAAGGCGGAGATGCAAAAGCGGTTATGTGTGCATTGCGCGATGGCGGTTTTAAGAGAAATATTCACGTTCTCAACAGTTCCAGCGGGCTTTCTTATGCTTGGCAAGCAAGCGGCAAGTCCAGCAATTATGCCTGTGCCTGCGCAGATGCCTTGGAGAGGCTTGTTGAGAACATTTATTAAGCGACAGTATATTGCTTATCCTATTTTAACGCTTTTTACCGTAATTTTGCCCAAAATATTATTGCAAGCTGCTATAATATTGCTTTTTATAGCCATTGTCTCTGCTCTCCAAACAGAAGAAGTAGTTTTCAACAAGAGATTTCCATTGCTCAGATTAATGATTTGCACTTTTTCGTGCAATTTCCCGGGCAAAATTTTTTCCTTGTGCTCTTCCAAAAAAAACGCATCTTTTTGTTCCTGACTTATAAATTCGTTCAAAAAATTCATAGCCAAAACACCTGCGCTCAAAGGCTCTTTATTGATCATAAGCTTATAGACTTGCCAGTTCTGCCTGGTTTGCCACCGTAAATTCCAATATCGCCTCTGCTGCCATCTGCGTCTTTAAAAAAATCCGTATTTGGAGCAGCGTTTAAAGCTGGTGAATATTTGGAGAGAACAAAAGGCCTATCTGTGTTTGAGCTATCAGCCTTCTGTAAGCGACCGGTAGATGTTTCATAGATTTTTTGCAGAGATGTGTCTTTAACATTTTCTTTGGGAGTTGGTAGGTTTAGGTCTTTTTTCTTCATAATTTTTTCTTTTTCGCTACCGACAAAAATAGGGTCTGAAAATATGTTCTCAAATTTGTCTTTGAATGCTCCATTTTCTTCTTTTACTACTTTGGTGGTTCCAGCGGGACAATAACGGCAATCGGTGTCTGCGTTTGCAAAGAAAAGATTGTTCTGTATGCGTGGGCTTTTGCGAGAATCTGACAATATTCCAAAAGTTGAATTTCTGTAAAAAATATTTGCAGCTATTGCAGGGCGCGAATTGCTTATATAAATGCCTGCGCTTAAATTTTCGGTGAACATATTGTTATAAATAGTTAGATCTCCTTCTTCTTCCATCCAAATTCCAGTATTATTGCCCATAAAAAGCGAGTTTCCCACATTGAATATGCTATAAGAGGCGTTTATTGCCTTGTGCGCCCCCATTATTTGCAGGTATTCTATGCTCACAGATTCTCTATTTTTTAAAGGCAGCCTTATCCCATCCCACTGAATTTTTCCTTGTGTGTGATTTTCTGGCAAAATTCGCACTGGTTCTTTATCTGTTCCTTTTATGATTAACGACCCATAAGCTTTTATGCTTATGAATGTGGAATCTGCCCAGTCCAACTGCTTTGTTTCGCCGCAAGCCTCGCCCGGCACAATCAGCACTTCAACGCCAGCTTCTATCGTTAGCCTTGATGCTGAAGGAATTTGAATATCGCCCGTTACGCGATATGGCGATTTTTCTTTTGTCCAAGTGACTGGAACGTCTATCATGCCGCAAACATCTTCTGCATAGGCAGAAAGTGCAAGCATTGCGAGCAAACTTAGAATTTGAAAACCGAATTTCATTGGGGTGTAATATAGAAAAAGCATTTTCTATATTCCTACCACGATGAGTAAAAACACCGCCATAGGCATAATATTATTAGTTCTCTTGTTTGTATGGTCAATACAAAATTCAAATAAACAACAAGAGCTTGCGCAAGCCGAACTGCAAAGAAAGGCAGCGGAACTCGCTGCGGAAAAAGCAAAGCAAGATTCGCTTGCCGCCATAAAGGGAGAAAAAACAGATTTGGGAGTTCCAGAAATCACGGCTTCTCCTTCTGCAACGCCTCCTGCAAATCCAGTTACAAAGGAAGAGTCTCCATTTGCAGCCCAAGACATAGCAGAAGCAACAGCGGAAATAGCAGCAGTGCCAAGCCAAAAGGAAATTCTTGTTGAAACGGATAAATTTTTTGTTAAGCTAAATGCAAACGGGGCAAAAATCACAAGCATAATACCAAAAACTTTGGCTGACAAAGCTGGAAATTTTCCCGAACTGCTCCAAAACACAGAAGCTGGAGCTTTGAGCATAAGTTTTGACAACGCAGATTTTAATAATGTTGTTTTCCCCACTGGGTCTCCCGATGCAATTATCGTAAAAGATTCTGCAAAGGTTGCATTTGAATGGAAAGACGAAAAAGGCAGAACGGTTGTAAGGGAATATAAATTCACAAAAGACGGACATTCAATTGGGCATTTAACTAGAATAAAGGGCTTTGCCCCAAAGCTATATACACTCAACTGGAAAGGCGGAATGAAAGAAACTGAGGAAATTTCAACCGCTAGCACCTTTGGTATGAATTATCTGTTCAGCGAGGTTATTTTCAACAATACCTACAATGTAGCACGAGAAACTCCAGCAAAGCAAACTTGGTTTAATCGCGACCAAGGCAAAGCCTTGTGGTTTGGACTTCGCAGAAAATACATCTCCGCTGTAATAAACTTCAATGGAGAAAGCGAGGCTGCACTTGGAGCAGAACCAATAAAAGAAAAGAAAAATGAAAAAGACCCTGGCACTTACGCTCTAACGATAAGCGATAATATGGCAACAGATTCCATTGCTCTTAATTTTTCCATTTTACCGTTGCATTGGAAAGAAATAGGGGCTATGGGAGAGGGCTATGAAAAAATTATCGTTAGTGGTTGGGAATGGTGCGGAGCGGATAAATGGTTTGTTTGGATTTGCGGATTGCTTTTGCAAATACTGAACGCATTTTATTCCATAATTCCAAACTACGGCATAGCCATTATTCTTTTGACAATTTTGGTAAAAGTTGTCACTACCCCACTTGCACTTAAACAGCTTCGTTCCACACGTTCAATGATGGCTCTAAAACCTGAATTAGATGCGATTCGTGCAAAGAACAGGGGCGATATGCGTGCCCAGCAACAAGAGATAATGGCACTTTACGCTCGGCACGGCGTTTCTCCGTTCAGCGGCCTTTCGGGTTGTTTGCCAATGCTTTTGCAAATGCCAATTTTCATAGGCTTGTTTGTGGTTTTGGGCAGAGCCATAGAACTCAGAGAGGCACCGTTTTTCGGTTGGATTAGCGATTTATCAAAAAGCGATGTTATATGGAGCGGAATAAGTATTCCTTATGTTATGCCCGAAGGCATTGCCATTTTGCCATTCTTAATGGTTGTTAGCACTTATTTCCAAACAAAGCAAACTATCACAGACCCAAATCAGAAAATGATGATATGGATGATGCCTGCAATGATGTTCGTCTTCAGCGCGGTTATGCCAAGTGGTTTGGTGCTTTACTGGACTATTTCCAATTTGTGGGGAATTGCGCAATATATGGTGATTAACCGTAAGTTCCCTATCCCTGGCAAAGCGAACAAAATTGTGGATGCGAAAATAGTTAAGGGAAAGAAATGAAAGAAAAAATTGCTTCGCTCGCCGAACAAACAACTTATTGGACTGCCGAAGAAGCCCTTGCCTTGATAAGCGTTTCACCTGATTCCTCTTGCGGAGATTGGAGCTTGCCCTGTTTCACCTTGGCAAAAAAACTTCGCAAAGCACCCAAAGCAATAGCCGAAGAACTCGCCTCAAAATTTCCCGCACCAGAAGGTTTTGCAAAAACAGAAGCACTCAACGGCTATTGGAATTTTTACATAGACAAAGCATCTTTTGTGAAAAATATTCTGAACGAAATAAAAGAAAAAGGTTTGGAATTTGGATTTGCAAAACAAAAAAACAAAACCGTTGCAATAGATTACAGCTCCCCCAACATAGGCAAAGAACTCGCATTTCATCACCTTCGCAGCACAATGCTCGGCAACAGCCTCGCTCGCATTTTCAAAGCGAATGGCTACAAAGTTGAACGCATAAATCATCTCGGCGACTGGGGTACTCAGTTTGGAAAATTAATTGTTATGTACTTGAGAGAAAATTTGCCAGTGGATGAGCAAACACTTTCGGGCTTAACCGTTAAAGAACTGAACAAACTTTACGCTCAATTTTCAAAAGTTAGCAAAGACGAACCAGAGCTAGAGGACAAAGCTAGAGAGGCATTTGCGAAACTGGAAAAAGGCGATGAATTTTATCGCAAGTTATGGACGGCATTTAGAGAGGCAACATTAAAAGAGCTAAAGCGCATTTACAAAATAATGGGCGTTGATTTTGACCACTACACCGGAGAATCTTTTTTTGAAACCCACATTCCCTCTGTTGTGAAAGAGCTTCAAGCCAAGGGTTTGTTGGTGAACAGCCAAGAGAGAGACGTTGTGCTTTTAGACGAATTATCTTTGCCTCCTTGCCTCATAAGAAAAAGCGATGGCAGCACTCTTTATGCAACAAGAGATTTGGCGGCTGCAATTTACAGAAAAAAAGAATTCAATTTTGACAAATGCCTTTACATTGTTGATAACGGGCAGGCTTTGCATTTTAGGCAGGTGTTCGCCGTGCTTAGCAAAATGGGTTGCGATTGGAACAACGATTGCGAGCATATTCCCTTTGGTTTAATTCTCCATAAAAACGAAGAGGGTAAATGGGAAAAAGGTAAAACTAGAGCTGGCACTGCAAGCCTTTTGAGAGATGTTATAGAGGCGGCTTCCGAAAAAATATTAGCGGTGATAAATGAAAAAAATCCCGCTCTTGAAAATAAAGAGGATATAGCCACAAAAATTGGAGTTGGCGCAATAGTCTTTAACGATTTGAAAAACAGACGATTGATGGATGTGAAATTTGACTGGGATGCAGCTTTGAGTTTTGACGGAGCCACAGGTCCTTATGTTCAAAACGCACACGTTAGGCTTTGTAGCATTTTGAGAAAAAGCAATAAAAACGCTTTGGAACTTGAATTCAAAAGCGAAG
>CAZIMU010000024.1:0-17144 GCA_964540355.1 uncultured Fibrobacteraceae bacterium
ATTTGCTTTTGGCTGGCGAAGTTAGCAATGATTTTCAACAAAAATTAAAAGATTGCGCAAAAGGCTTTGAAGAAAGCTGCCAAATAAATTTGTTAGACTTAAAAGATAAATTCAACAATATAGACTTAGGCAATTACATTACCTACGCTGCATATTTTAGGATAATGCTTCCTTCTCTTTTGCCAAATTTGGAAAAAATTATTTACTTAGACACAGACACATTAGTTCGTGAGGATTTAAGAGAATTATGGGATTTTGATATTGGAGATAATTATATAGCGGCGGTTCCTAATTATTACGGCGGAGTAACTCAGCGTAAAAAACACAAGCAGGCAGGTTTTTTAAGTACGGATTTTTGCATAAATTCTGGTGTTATGCTTATGAATCTTAAAGAATGGCGAGCAAATGATATTGAGCAAAAATGCTTGGCAAAAATTGGAGACAAAAAATTATGCAAAATAGAGGCAGGCGACCAAGTTATTTTAAATTTTGTTTGCTATCCTAAAATTGCTTTTTTGCCATGCAAGTGGAATGTTACGGAAAGTAAAATACGGAGTTACAACGGCTATATCCGCAGGTACGATATTTTTTATTCAGCGGGAGAACTTAGCGATGCTTGGAATAACCCTGCGATTTTTCATTGGACTGGTCCTAAAAAGCCGTGGAAATATTATGACGTTCCTCTTGCGCATGAATGGTTTCGTTATTATATTAAAACTCCTATGAGTGAACCACTGCAAAGAGAAGCTAATATAAAAAACGGCATAAAAAATATCATTAGACTTTTAATTGGTTTTTGGCGAGATGGAATCACGTATTAATTATATCACGTGCCAATTTAGCAAAGGCAGATGTTGGGTGTTCTTCTATCCATTTTAAATTAAGCTGCTGTCGCAAATATTTTTTCTCAACGCTGTTATACCAATGTATAATTCTAGTTTGCGGCAATAAAATTTTATCCAAGCGTTTTGCAGAACCATCGCGAAATAAATGCACGCTTATATCAGGACCCACAGGGTAAAAATACGCTGGAGGGAACGTTTCCATAATTTCCGAAGATTTATTTCCAGTTGTTTTTTGCATAATGTGAGTGCCCAAGCGATAATGTTTCAACTGTTCTTTTTCATCCATTGCATTTATGGAAGCAAAAGCTTTTTCAAAAAATTCATTTTTAGGTTCGGAACCCAAAATTGCACCATTGGCGCAAAGGGAGAAGAATTTTTCTGTTGGTCTGAATATCTGTTCTCCGTGCGGGAGATAGACGCACAAAAGCCTCCAAAAAAAACGAATCCAGGCGAGTAAATACAACAGGGGATTTTTGGAAGTGTATAGCCTTTGCGGAAATGCCACCGGTTCAAGCCCGCAAAAACCTTTATATTTTAACAAATCGTTCCAGGGTTTAACGGTTATTATATCGGTATCTAAATAAACGCCGCCTTGTTTGTATAAAAGAGCATAGCGCAATAAATTTGTTTTTGACACAGGTTTTTTGAGAAGTTTATACAGATGGCTGCATATACCTTTGTCTCCCAAGTCTGCGAATATGGAATCATCAATTTTTTTTAGTGTTATGCCAAGTTCGTTTTTTATTAAATCGTAACCTTCTCCGCACATTTCTTCTTCATTGCTTTCTATGTACAAAATGGTTTCTTCGGGTTTTTGAACCTGTTTGGTGGAGAGTATTGCAAGCCCGGTAGCTAGTGGCAGTTTATTGCCAAACCATACAAAAAAAACTCTATTGGGAATCATAAAAGGCAATATAGAATTTTTTATATTTTTGTTATGAATATTCTTGTGACCGGTGCAGCCGGATTTATTGGCAATGCGGTTGCCATTGCACTATTGCAAAGAGGCGATAAGGTTATAGGTTTGGATAATATGAACAATTATTATTCCGTGGAATTGAAAGAAGCGAGATTAAAACGTTTAGATTCTGAGATTTACAGGATTGATATCTGTGATAAACAGAAATTGTCGGGGGTTTTTAAGGATAACAAAATAGATGCTGTTGTGCATTTGGCGGCGCAGGCGGGAGTTCGTTATTCGTTGGAAAATCCTCAGGTTTATGTGGATAGCAATATAACTGGAACGCTGAACATTTTTGAATGTTGCAGAAATTTTGGTGTGAAACATATTGTATTTGCCAGTAGTAGCTCTGTTTATGGGGATAATGCCAAAATTCCTTTTAGCACAGAAGATAGAACTGATAATCCCATTAGCTTATATGCTGCTACAAAAAAATCTTGCGAATTGATGGCGCATACATACTCGCATTTATTTGGATTAAACATAACAGGACTGCGTTATTTCACCGTTTATGGTCCTTGGGGCAGACCAGATATGGCACCTATGTTGTTTGCAAAAAATATTTTGGATGGCAAACCCATAAATGTATTCAACAACGGAAATATGAAAAGAGATTTCACATACATAGACGATATTGTGAATGGTACTATTGCGGTGCTGGATAATTGTAATGGGGGGATTTTTAATATTGGGCGCGGGGAACCTGTTGATTTGATGCGTTTTATTGAAATTTTGGAAAATGAATTGGGAAAAACAGCAATTAAGGAATTCTTGCCTATGCAGGCTGGGGATGTGCCAGTTACTTGGGCAGATACTACAGCACTAGAAAAAGCCACTGGATATTGCCCTAAAATATCTTTGGAAACTGGTATTAAGCAATTTGCTGAATGGTATTTGGAGTTTTCACGCAATTGACAAAGAACTTGTGTAAGCATCCATCAAACATTCATTTACATCTTTTTGCGTGAGATTCAAGGATCTTAATGCATCAGTTGCACTTTCCATATCGCCCCTTTCAATAATGGTAATTATATTTAGCAATAACCCCATAGTTCCTTCTCCATCTAGCAATGCTTTTGATATTTCTGGGTCAAGTGAAATCTGTTCAAGTATGTTTTCAAAAGATGTTTCGTAAAGAGCGTCTAAATGGCTTATTAAACCCATTAAATATGCTTTTTCTGATCGGTCTATTGGCCATTTAAGTTTTTTTGCTACTCCACTAAAAAAACTGGCTCGCATCATTGCATTTATCAAAAGCGGAGAACGGTCAAGGCTTATCTCTTTGTTAGTGTCGTAAGCTAGAATTAAAAGCCATCGTTTTAGTTTGGAAATTCCAAGCATAGTTAAGGCGTGTTTAATGTTTTTTATTTCGGTACGCATACCAAAGTGTGCAGAGTTCAAATATTTTAGCAAATTAACCGTTAAGTCTGGATATTTTTTGAATTCCTGTTCCAAAACGCTTAAATCTTGGTCTAAATAATTGCCGGATATGCGATTGAGAACGTGCAAAGCTCCCATCGTATCTATCTTCATTTTGATGGTAGTTTTTGCTTCTGATTTTGCAAAAAAAAAGCCCTGATGAAGATCTGAACCAACATTATTGCTATGCTTAAAATCGGACATTGATTCTAAGCCTTCTGATATGACCTGAATTTTATATTTATGAAAAATATCCACTAGCTTGGAATATATTTCAGATTCTTTGAATTTTTGATATTCGAGTTTGCAAAAACTGAGACAAGGAATAATAGGTGAAATGAGCGCAGAGTTTTCTTTGTTGAGGTCAAAATCGTCTAGTGCAATTTTAAAACCTTTTTCGTGCAATTCTTTAACGGCTGTTACGGCTTTGGTATCCACCAATACTGTTGGCAAAATTTCCATAACAAACATTTCTGGGTTTAATTTCTCCGAATATTCGCTAATCAAAAAATCATAATCACATTTAAAAAATGCAAAAGACTTTCCTTTCATTTTTTCTATTCCGGGATTATTAACTATATTGTCTATAAGGTATTTGGTGTTCATGTTGTATTCCATATTGCCTTTAAATAAAAATTCGTAAGCAAATAATTCTTTCTTATTATTAATTATAGGCTGCCTTGTTATACAAATTTCGCTGCTCATTGATTTGTCCTCATCTCAGTAACTAGAATATAGTAATTAATCCCATCTAGCAAAGCAAGCCAAGATGCCTCAATAATATTGGTGCTGACACCTGCAGTATGCCAGCTTTCTTTGCCATCTCCAAAGGTTATCCAAGCTCGCACATAAGCATCTGTTCCAACCTTGCTGCCCAAAACACGCACTTTGTAATCGTCTAGCTTAACAGAGGCAATGCCCGGAAAATGCTCAATTAAAGCCTTGCGGAGTGCCATATCCAAAGCATTTACGGGGCCATCGCCTTCGCTCACTTCGTGTATTATTTTATCGCCTATTTGCAGTTTAACAGAGGCTTCGGAAACGTGAAGTCCGTCTTCGCCCATATCTTCTATTACACGGTAGCCGAGCTGTTTGAATTTGTCTTTGAAAAGACCAAGATGGCGGCGAGCTAGCATTTCAAAGCTTGCTCCTGCGGTATCAAATGCAAAACCTTGATTTTCCTTATTTTTTACAATTTCCAAGAGTTCCGCTACAATCGGTGATTTTTTATCTATGTTGGGCAAAATTTTAGAGAGTTTTTCTACAATCAGCGCACCTCCGGCTTGGTCGCTGGTTATGAGTTCCCTTGTGTTTCCAACTGCTTCGGGGTTGATATGCTCAAAGCTGTGCGCAACTTTGAGCACTCCGTCTATATGCGCTCCGCCCTTGTGGGCAAAGGCTGTTTCTCCCACAAAAGGGGCGCGAATATCGCTTTGCGCATTTGCCACCTCGTCAACGGCAAGGCTAAAATAGCGCAGGCGCGGCAAATTATCTTTGCATTTTAAATCATAGCCCATTTTAAGGCAAAGGTTGGCGGCAATGGTTATTAAATTTGCGTTTCCGCACCGCTCACCATAGCCGTTTATAACACCCTGAATGTGAATTGCGCCGGCAGCAACGGCACTCAGCGAATTTGCAACCGCAAGGCCTGTATCGTTGTGGCAGTGTATTCCAATTTTGCAGTTCACATTTTTAAGAACATCACTGAAGATTTTTTCAATTTCCCAAGGGAAAGTGCCTCCATTGGTATCGCAAAGAACAATGTATTCCGCTTTGGCCCCTTCCGCTCTCTTTATGGTTTTCAAGGCATATTCCGGGTTGGCTTTGTAGCCATCAAAAAAATGCTCCGCATCGTAAATCACCTGTTCCGAATGTGTTTTCAAAAACTCTATGGAAGAACTTATCATATCCAAATTTTCTTCTAGCTCGGTGCGGATAACTTCGCTTACGTGTATATCCCAAGATTTTCCAAATATGGTTTTCACAGGGGCTTCGCTTTCAACCAAATATTGCAATATGGAATCTTGCTCGGCTTTGATTTTCGGCCGTTTTGTGCTACCAAATGCGGCAATTTTTGAATTTGAAATATGTTCCTCGCGAATTACCTTAAAAAATTTCTCGTCTATGGGATTGCTTTTATTTGGCCAACCGCCTTCAATGTAATCCACGCCAAAATCGTTTAGCAAATGCGCAACTCTAACTTTATCGTTAAGGGAAAAATTTATCCCTCTGGCCTGGTTGCCGTCTCGCAGAGTGGTGTCGTAAAGTGATAGTGACATTAGGACTAATATAGTATTTTCTACATTAGGTTACAATGGTCAAACTGTTGCGTTATATAGACTGGTCAGAGCTTTCTGGTTTGCTCGTGGGAGCAGTGCTCGCCATTGTTATATGCGTTTCGGTATTTATTCTTGTGTCTAAATTGCAGCAAGACGGCGTTCTTGGGAAAAAGGAATATCATCTTTATTGCGATTTGGTTTCTGGGCAAGGGCTTCGCAAGGGCACAAATGTGCAAATAAACGGAGTTGATATAGGACATGTTGAAGAAATTTCGCTAACCGAAAGCGGCCATGTTAGGTTAAAGTTAATCCTCAACCTCAAATATAAACGCTGGATTACGAATAAATCCATAGTATTTGCCACCCGCGACCAAAATATAATATCTGAGAGGGTTGTAAACATTGATATTTCTCAAGTTGGCAATAAAGTTTTATCTGATGGAGATTATTTAATAGCAGGTACAGCACAAGACATTGAAACTGTTTTAAAAACCGCCAACGAGCTTATAGACCGCATAGGCAAGCTGGTTGTAGCGGCAGATTCTCTTTTGAAAATGATTGTGGACACAAACACGTCTGTTGGCGCATTGCTAGGTTCTCGCACTTTGTATAATCAACTGGACTATGCTTCAAGAAAAATAAATGGCTTGCTGGTAGAGGCTAATGGGGTGGTGTTTAGAATAGATGATGTAGTTAAAAACTTAAACGGAGGCATACCAAAAGCCTCGGCTTTTGCCGATACCATAACCACAAGCTTTACGGGGCTAGTTGGAAATTTGAACCAATTAACCAGCAAGGCATCTATTATACTGAGTTCGCTAGATACCACATTGCACGATGTTAACAGCATGGTTGGGAACTTGAACACAGTAATGGGAACAACTGGCAATCTAATCACAGATGGTTCGCAAACGCTGGGCAGGGCAGACGATTTTATGGGCGGGGTATCAAAATTCTGGTTCTTGCGCAGTAAAATTCCGAAAAAAGACTCCATACCTCTATTGGAGGACACATGGTAAGAATAATTCTACTAATCGGGGTTCAGATTATTTTCGCTGCCTCTGGCGATTATGCTTATCAAGCAAAAAAATATTTTTCGCAGGGGCGCTATAGCGCAGCATACACTCAATATGAGCTTGCACTTAAAGAAGCAAAGAAAGAAGCGGATTTGGTTGCAGAGGGCAGAATTTTAACATCTATGGCAACGCTTGCAACACACGCAATGGAATACGAAGAAGCAAAAAAAATATTTGAAAAGGTTAGGATAAATTCCCTAGACGAAAAAAGCAGAGAAGATTTTTACAAAGCATATATGGAATTTTACAATTTGCAGGGTGAATACAGAAGTGCTTATGAAATAGCGAACAAAAATTCTTTTAAAAAAGCTTCTTCCGTATTTTTGGGCGAAGCCGCCATAGCGGCCGCAGGGAGCAAAAATAACGGCGAAGCAGATTCTTACATAAAAAAAATTAGCAAATGCAACTCTCCCGGCCAACTCGCTTTTTACAAGGCAAGGGTAGCAGATTTAAAAGGGGAAAATGCCAAAGAACTTTATGAAAACGCCTTGAAACTATCCATAGAGAAAAAACAATATTTTACATCAGCTACTATTTTACTCCACTTGGCAGAGATAACAGGAAATATAGATTATGCAGCGAGAAGTGCAGCTGTTTTTAGCGAACTTGGGCTTGCAAAACCTTTTCAAAAAGCAAACGAGGTAGCAAAATGAGTTTCAAAGACCTATCACAAGTTCCAGAAAAATCTATTAAACCTCTAAGTGTGAATGAGCTATTGAAAATGCACGGAACAGAACTTAAACTGTATTTGAAAAATCAATTTATGGATTCGGAAATAACAAGCGTGGATTTGCACAGACCAGGCCTTGCTCTATCTGGATTTTTTGGCGATTACGCAAACGAGCATATACAGCTTTTAGGGCACACGGAATGGAATTATTTAGAATCTGTGGGAAAAGGTACTAGAGAACAAATTTTCTCAAAATTTTCAAACTATAAATCTCCGCTTTGGATTTTAACGCACGGACTTGAACCTCACAGAGAACTTGTGGAAATGTGCGAAAAAACAAATACCCCGCTTGTGATAACAGACTTGCCAACCATAAATTTTGCGAGACCATTGCAGAGGCATTTGGAAAATTATTTTGCGCGAAAAATTTTTCTGCACGGCAGTATGATAGATATTTTTGGAGTTGGCGTGCTGTTCATTGGAGATTCTGGCGTTGGAAAATCTGAATGTGTTATGGATTTGGTTGAGCGCGGACATTGCCTTGTTGGAGACGATGCCATAGATTTAAGGCGCATAGGCAATTTTATTTTTGGAACAGGAACACAAGGCTTTAACCACTATATTGAAATTAGAGGCATTGGCATTGTGGATGTTCGTTCAATGTTTGGAGTAAAAGCCGTTAGAACAGAAAAACGCTTAGACATTGTTTTGGAACTCAAAAAATGGGATGTTGCCGAACAATATAACCGTACTGGATTAGATACAATTATGAATAAAATTTTAGGGATAGATATTCCTCACGTTGTTATTCCCGTTTTGCCAGGCAAAAATATTGCGGTTATATCTGAAGTTGTTGCTATGGATCATCTGCTGAAAAAAGATGGAATTAACAGTTCTAAAGACATAAACGATCTTTTGCTAGCCCAAATAAAGCAAAAAACGGAGAATAAAGATGCGGTCTAAAGATGTTCCTTGGTTGTATTATAGCATTGTTCTTTCTGTGTTGCTACTATTGTTTTGCTCTTGGTTCTTTTTGCATCCTAACAGCCCTTGGCACTCCCGCAATCATTATATTGTAGCTTTTGAAGAAATTGGCAATTTGAAAATAGGCAATAACGTAAAAGTGAATGGACTCACAAAAGGTTATGTGGAAAAATTTGAATTGACAGATTCTTGTGTATGGACTAAGGTTGCTGTGCTTTCTAAAGTGAAAATCCCGATAAACTCTGAATTTCGTTTGGTTAATGTAGGATTAATGGGAGAAAGAGTTGTTGAAATAACGCTTGGAGATTCCAAAAAATATTATGCAAGCAATTCTAGCATTAAAGGTAATTTTGATGCTGGCAGCACAACCGTTGGAGAACTTGCTATAGATATATTAAAAGAAGCAAGTGATATTGTTGGTATTGTAAACGACCTAACCGATACTTTATTTTCTGAGCAAAAAATGAAAGACTACAAAAGATTAACAGAAAAAGGAAAGAAATTAGGAAACAAAGTTTCGCACTTTGCAAGTTCCTCTGAACGTTCTGCACGTGCTTCAATAGATTCTTTGATAGATGCAAAAGAGAAAATTTCAGAAATTCTGAATAACATAAAGCCGAATATGGATGGTGCCATTGAAAATGCAGATTTACTTGGCAAAAATTTTGCAAATTTGGAAAAATCTTTGGAAGCGGTTAAAAACAATATCGCCTCCATTGCAGAAATTTTGGAAAACGGAGAAAACACTATTTCCCTTGCTTTGGATAAAAATCAAAAAGGGGATTTGAGGCGAGAAATGCTCAAAGTTTTTAGTGATGCAGAAAGTTTAATGGAAAAAATAAATAGGCGTGGTTTGGATTTGAATGTAACTATATGGAAGTAGAATGAAAAAAGTTTTATTGATAAGTGGCCTTATATTGTCTCTCTTGAGTTGTACTAAAACTGAAGAGGAAGGTGTTGCTTGGGAACCCAATGAACATCCTGTTATGCTTTTTTCAGACACTACGGTTTTGGTTCTGTACGAAGGAAACAGGCTTGCTTGGAGGGTGAAAACAGCATATTTGGAACGCTGGGGTGGCTCGGATAGCATTTTTGTGAAACCGATTTTTGCAGATATTTACGATTCTCTTGGAAACAAAGCGGCATTTTTGCGAGCAGATTCTGGAAACTTAAATATGCGCATGACTTTTGTGAGAGCTTATGGCAGGGTTTATGCGCTTTCCCCAAAAGGAGCAGCGGTTAGAGCAGATTCTCTTTTGTGGCTAAAAATAGACGATAAAATTCGCACAGATGGTCCTGTGCGCGTTGTTGGCGAAACAGGCGATGTTCTGCAAGGTATTGGTTTTATATCGGATTCCAAACTAGAAAACTGGCATATTCGTTCAAAAGTGACCGGGATTTTTCAAGATGCGGCAAAAAGGATAAAAGAAGAAGACAGCAAGCTATTACCACCAGAAGAAACTCAAGCCCCTGAACCTACAGAAGAAGCTCCAAACAACGCACCATCAGGGGAAAGCTTAAGCTCCACACCTTAGCTAGGTTTTCTCTTTTTTAGGGAACCAGCCTTTTTCCACACGTTTTCTCTGCTGAAAAAGCTCGCCTATAGACCAAAACGAAGAAAAGGCAAAAACTCCGCACAAAGACGAGGCAATGGCATTGTGAAAAAACAATGCGGCAATAATTCCGAGAATTCCGAGCAACAAAAACACCCACCAGCATTTCACGCCAAAATGGTATTCCCCTTTTATCACCAAAGGGTGAAAAAATCCTATGAGCAAGAATGTTGCAAACCCAATGATTATTCCTGTTAAATTATATGCTTCTATGAATTGCATTTTGTTTTCCTTGTGGTTGAAGGTAAATTTTAGAGAATTTATTTCTCATATATGTATTCTCTTGTTATTGATGTGTGAAAATATAATGTAGAAAAAATTTTTAAAAATAAAGCCAATAAATGAAGTTCATTAAATCTGAGAGTAAAAAGGAATTTATGGCTCTCCCTGTTGCTGCCCGTAAGCGTCAAAAGCAAGAAACAGCAAAATAAAGAGAGAGGAAAAGTACATAGTGAGGAGTTTAGAAAATGGTCTGAATTAGAGTTTTCAGAATGAGCCTCATTTGTTAGCTTGGCACTTCAAAAATGCTGCTAATGTGTCTCTATGCACATTTAGTTTCCTAGCCACCGCTGCACGGCTATATCCGCACGAGAGCAATTGCTGCACTTCGCTTGCCCTGCTAGCTAGCTTGGATTCTGTGTTACGTCTCCCAATTGGGCGACCAAGCACTTTGCCTCCAGCTTTTATGTCAGCAAGAGCTTCGCGAATACGTTGTGAAATCATTTTGCGTTCTATTTCAGCGGAAAGTCCAAATGCAAAAGCGAGCATTTTACTGGAAATATCGTCTCCCAGTTTATAGCCGTCTTTGATTGTCCAAACCCGCGCTCCGCTATTCAACAGATAATTGAGCATTTCCATAACCTGCAATAGGTTACGCCCCATCTGCGAAAGCTCACTGGCTATTATAAGGTCGCCATCCTTAGCATTACCAATAATCTTGCCTAGCTTGCGATTTTGCAAGTCTTGCATAGAGGATACATTTTCCTCTATCCATTCGTCTATGGTTATGCTGTGCTGCTTTGCGAAATTCTCTATTTCGCATTTCTGGTTTTCTGCGTTTTGACTATCCGCACTTACACGGATATATCCGTATATCATTGGACCCCCTCCATTTTAAACTCCGAAAGCCTCCTCCGCAAGAGCGAAAGAAGCAGTAGAGCTAGCTTATTTAATGATAAAATAGTAAAAAAAATTTAGTATATTTCTCTACTTATGAGCGAAACGAATTTAGATGGCGCCTGGAAAATGATTTGGGACACCGAAAATAAAGGTGTTGCAGGTCATTGGTTTACTGAAATTCCTAGCAAAGCCAAAAATGTGGAAATTCCGCATATCTGGGACGAAGAAAATACGGCCACAACAGCTTTTTATTACAAAAAGTTTTCCCTATCTACCAAAGACAAAAGATGCTTGCTGAAGTTTGAACCAGTGGCTGTTTATGCAGTTGTTTGGGTAAACGGAAAATTAGTGGGAGACCATTTTGGCTCAAGCACTCCTTTTGAATTTGATATTTCACAGTTTGCAAAAACAAACCACGAAAATTTGCTGTGCGTTAAAATATCCACTGTTTCGTCTAACGGCGACTTTGAGCTAATTTCTGGTGGAGATCCTATACCAGCCGAGCAAATGCCTCTAGGGCTACCTTGGAAGCGCAGTCCCTTTGCAGGGCTTACAGGCAAAGTATCCATAATAAGTGGCGAAAGAGCCTTGCTAACCTCTATGGAAATAGCCACAAATGCCGACCACGGGCGAATAAATGTGAAATTGTCTTTTAACAATCCGCGAAACTATGTGGCAAAATTGAAAATTTTTGCCCGCGACCCAAAATTGGAAGTTTCGTCTATTCAAAAAGAAGTTAAACTTGAAAAAGAAAATACCAACATTACGCTGCATTTGAGATTTAAAGATGTAAAGTTCTGGTCTATAGAAACGCCAGAGATTTATGCACTGGAAATTCGTTTAGATGGTTCAAACTACCTGTCGTCGAATTTCGGTTTTAAAAAATTTGATTGCAAACAGGGTGATTTCTTTTTAAACGATTCCGTAATTAAAATACACGGCGTAACATACAGCCATCGCAGAGAAGCCTCTATTGCAAAAGAGTTGGAACAAATCAAGGAACTGGGCTTTAATGCTGTTCGCACAGGAGGCGTTCCTTTTAATAGAGAGGCTTTGGAAGAATGTGATAGGCTGGGGCTTTTGGTTTTTCAAGAATTCCCTATATGCGATGAACAATCCAGCAAAATGGGTTTAGAAGCTATAAAGGCAATTGCTCCAGAAATAATATGCGAAAGTGTAAACCACCCATCACTAGCGGCTTGGATTTTAGGTTCTGAAAACGGCAGGCTTATTTTGGAAAATGGGGCGAAACTTCTAAGCCGCATAGACACTTTGGAGAGCTGCCATCCAGCTATAAGCAACATAAACAACGTTTCCATAGACAACGATCAGAATTTCAAACACGGGCACGAAAAAACATTTAGCGCAACCGGAAAAATAATAGGCGTGACCGATGGAACTGTGCTTCCATATTCTTCGCATTATCTTGCACTCAAAATTTTTGGCGGAGTGCCTTTCACCTTATTTTTATCTCGCTATGGAATTTCAGAAGACAAAGATTTTGTTATTCCAGATCCTTTCTTTGGCGATGACTGGCTACAGGAGAACTACAAGCTGTTTACCGATGATGTGAAGAAAAATGGAAAAGTTTTGCTCTCAGTAAAAAATCACCATATCTTTGGTTCTGCAAAAAACGACAATGATATGCAAAACTTGGTACACAAAATAAAAAACTTCATAGGCAAAAATGCAAAGGACTTATGGCAAAATCCAGAATCTTTTATAAAAGATTCAAATGAGCTTGCTCTGTCTGGGCTAGACCAAAATATTCAATGCTTGCAGAGCAGCCCTGTTGTGAGCGGATATTTCATTGAAGAATGGGCAGATTTCAAAAATGATTTTAGCGGGATATTAAAGGAAAACGGAGAGAGCAAAAATATAGAGCAAAGCATTAAAAACATAACCGCCTCCACTAGGTTGCTTTTGAGCGGTTTGGAACGTGTTGTGGCAAAAAGCGAAAGTATTTCGTTTCAGCTCAGTTTGCTAAACGAAAAAAGATTGAACGAAATAACCATATCCGTGCAGCTTTTGAATAAAAGTGGGAAAGCTGAGGTTTCGCAAAGCAAAAATTTTTCCGTTCCAAAATTTACGCTTGCATCTCTTGGCGACCTAAGCCTGAAAGCTCCACAAAAAACTGGTTCTTATAGCTTGAAATTAACACTTGAAAGCAATGAAAAAGAAATTTATTCTATGGAAGAACCCATAGAAGTTATTGAAACTCCAAATATAAAACACGTGCTTGCAAAATCTGAATTTTTAGATGCTGCGGAAAATTCGTCTGAAATAATCAAAATGATAAATAGCAAAAAACCTGTGTTATTCACAGCGGCACTCAGTTCTTGGGCAGATAACTCCATTTTGGAATCCGTTGCAAATGCAGTTAAAGCAGGAAAAGTTCTCTTTATCTCAGACATAATTCCAGAAGACATTAAGCTACTCAACAACTTTGCTGCATTTGGCAATTCTTTTGAATGTTTTTATTCCTCTGGATCTGCGGGGGCAAGCATCCACTACATTCAGAAAAAATCCGAACTTGAAAGCGAATTATTTGAGAAATCCATTTTAGACAAAACCTGCTCTGCCGTTGTGCCTAGCCTGTCTATGTCTAAAATTAAAGATGCTGAGACTTTTGTACATTCGGTTTCCATAAAGAACTCCGAATTGCAAGCTGGTGTGGACTTGCAGATAATGCCGTATGGAAGCGGCAAAATTATCTTCAGCACATTGAATTTTGAAGGCTTGGATACTTATGCGCTTACAAACAGCTTGTTCGTAAAAATAATCCAGTTGGTAACTGAATAAAAATTTGCCCTTAGTCCTTTCTCGCTGCAAAGAACAGCGTGGAGAGTAAAAGCATAACCGATAATATGTAAAATATTTTCAGGTTTTTAGACCAAGCTTCTTCTTGCTCTGCCACTAGATTGTAAAAAGATGCGAGCAAAATTCCACAAGCATCGTGCGCTTTGGCTCTGCTGTAACGCCATTCTTCAACATTGCAAGAATCGCTTTTTAAACATTCCGAAAGCCAGCGTATTCTCAAAGTTATATTTTTCTCAATTTCAAAAAGAGCATCTGTGTTTGGAACCTTAATTCCGCCATTGCTCAAATTGTTAAGCAATTCCTCTGTTGATGCAACAAGAGATTGCTGAATATTCAAGTTATCCCGTACATAAGAAAAGTTTATTTGCCTAGGATCTTCAGAAACATATATTCGAGAATCCAGTAGCCGATATTCAGATATATTGGCAATTATCTGTTCATAAGCAAAAGGAGTGTTTATTTGCAAGCGATAATAAAAATAAGATAAAACAAGAACAGAAGCAAAAGCCAGCAGCCCCGCAGGCAAACTAAAAGGCCTAAGCAGCAATTCCCTTATCTTCATGTTTCCATATCCATATCCATAATTGTTACCAAGCCATTGAATATATATAAGTATGCAACCAGGGGGCAATGCCGCAGAATAAAACGCAGGTACCGAGCAGTACAAGGATTATTTTCTGCCACAAGCAAATCTCCACAGGGGGTAAATTTTCGTTTGTATCGTTAACCCAGGCTGCTTTCACAATTTGCAAATAATAATACAAAGCAATAACGCTGTTTATGGCGGCAAAACCAACAAGCACATAATTCCCCACAGAAGCGGCACTTGCAAATACCATCCATTTGCCTATAAAACCAGCAAGTGGCGGAATTCCAGCCAAGCTAAATGCGCTAATTGCAAACATAATAGCGAGCAAAGGGCTTTGCCTAGAAAGCCCGGCAAGAGAATCAAAGCTCTCTGGGCGGCTTTTGCCTATTATGCTAATTAAAAAGAACATTAGGTAATTTGAAAAGGCATAGAGAAACAGGTAATAGACAAAAGAAGAAATGCCAAGCCTCTCGCTACCGCATAGTCCTATTAAAATGTAGCCCGCCTGCGCAATGGAGCTATATGCCATAAACCTGCGCAACCTGCTCTGCTTCAATGCTCCCAAATTGCCTATGAATATAGTTGCCATAGCAAGGGCAGAAAATATTATCCTGAACACAAAGCCCAAATCAGACAAAGGATAATATATAAGAACGCTTAAAAAAACAAGGGCAACGGCTTTTGAGCTAACGGATAAATAAGCCGTTATCGGTGTTGGCGCGCCCTCGTAAACATCAGGAGCCCAAGTGTGGAAGGGGAACAGAGTGAGCTTAAAACCCACACCCATAACTATAAAACCCACAGCCGCAAGCAATAACTTTGCATCTGTTTCAATGGTATTGCCAACTGCATTGTAAATATCTTCATAAAAAAGCGAACCTGCAAAACCATACAAATAACTTAGGCCAAACAGCAATACCGCTGTGGCTATTGAACCCATAAGCACGTATTTGAGGGCAGCTTCTGCTCCTTTTGCCGAACTTTTGTTCCAAGCGACCAAAAAATACATTGGCATAGTTGCAAGCTCTAGACCTATGAATAGAGATAAAAGTTCGCCTGCCGAGGCAACAAGCATTCCGCCAACTGCCACAAATAGCATTGCGCTCAAAAATTCCGGCTTGCTCTTCAAATCGTAATTACTGCTAATAACAGATGCAAAAAAGAAAGATATGAGCAAAAGTTCCCTTATCAAAATTCCAAAGCCATTGACATTCCAAGTTAAAAAACTCGCATTTAAGCTCCCGTTTTCAAACCCGCAAATAGAAAAACCCGCATAAAGCAAAAACAAAACCGCTGAACAGGAATTAGCCAAAAAAACGGAGATTTTTTTTGAAAACAACCCAAACGCCAGAACCGCAAAGGGGAGCAATATAAAAACGCAATCTAGGGCTATGAACGGGGACATATTTGGGTAATATAGAAAATCAGACAATTTATTTAAAATAACACACCACGTGTTTTTTTAGAATCCAGTCCAGATTCTCTAAAATTTGGGGTAGCAATAATATATCGCTTTTTTCCAAACGCTTGGTTAAATGTTCTGATGTGAAATTTTCCTCAATTTTTTTGGCTTCTGGTGTGTAGCTCAAATGCCAAGGCTCCTGCTGTACCCTGCCTATGCCCGGCAAAAAAACTCGCCTGAACCCAAAGGAATTGCCGTTTTCAATTTGAGAATCCAGCCATTTGTGAAATCTTCCAAATACCCCAAAAGATTCTTCCACAGTTAGCTCTGCCTCGTAGCCTTCTGGAACCGCAGCCGCATCTATAACATCAATATCTGTTCCCCATTCGTGCCTGCTGGTGCCGGGTAAGGCACTCCAAAGCAAAATCGCTTTCATACATTCCAAATCGGAAAGTTCGTCTCTGTTTAGCGGTTTTCCATTTTCGTCTAAAATTTTTCTTTTTCCCAAAGCCTTTTCATTCCAAATCAAAAGCTGCCTCTCAAAGCTGCGCCAACCGCTTTCAATTTTAGGCTCAAAGCCCTGCTTTTTTGCTTCTGCGCAAAAATTTTCAAAAGCGTTCAATGTTTCGGGTTTTAGCACTGCTACCTGGAAATTGGAACAGGCGAGAGTTTAGGGGCTGTTTTGCCTTCTGCCACACGCATAGTTTCTTTTATCGCTGTACGGAGTGCAAAATTTTCTCCGGCATTTTCCCATTTGCCCGTTTTGTTGTTCAGCCATAAAACCGTTTCGCCGTTTTGGCTTGTGAAAATTGAAGCAACCGTGCCGTAGCGAAAAAATTTGCCTGCGATTATTTTGCCATCTAAATTCAAATTTCCATTCCAAGTTTCGGCGGTGTAGCCAAGCCGAACCCTATCAAGCATAACTTCCCAAACCCTGCCAAAAGCCGCCTCGGAGCTTATGAGGGATTTTTTGAGCTGCGAAGAAATTTCGCGCAAGGCATCTGCGGCTTCGCTGTTTTTATATGGAAAACCGCTTTCCACAAATAAAGCCAAGGTATCTATTGTTTTTGCCAAATCTTCGCTGTATTTTGCCTTACGAATTTCAAAATAGCGAGTTGCACCGAGTGCTTTTTGCCTTGCCCCTTTGAGTTTTTCTATTTCCGCTTTAAGCGAATCTATTTGCCCAAGCAATTCTTTCTCTTGATTTTCCAAAGCCGCGGTTTTTTGCCTTGCATTTGCAACAAAATCTGTGTGCCGCTTTGCCTCTGCCTGCGTTAAATTCTTTTCCCTTTCCGTTTCTCCATTCACAGTCTTTATGTTGCGGCGAATTTCTGCAATGCTGTTATCTTGCGCAAACAGCATTGTGT
>CAZIMU010000025.1:0-16575 GCA_964540355.1 uncultured Fibrobacteraceae bacterium
TCGGTAGTGCAAGCCCATTCAACATAGTTTCAAAGACAATGACTATCAGCAATTTTACCTGCGAAGAAGTTGCGGAACTTTACAATCAGCATACCACCGCAACAGGACAGGTATTTGAAAAAGATGCAGTAGGATTTATCTTTGAGCAAACACAGGGACAGCCCTGGCTTGTGAATGCCATAGCGAGGGAAGCGGTTGAAGAAATTTGCAAATCTGATTATTCCATCGCCATAACACAAAATATGGCAAAGCAAGCCATCCAAAACATAGTTTTGGCAAGGGGAACTCATTTTGATTCGCTTATGGAGAGGCTAAAAGAGGAACGTGTCCGCAAAGTAATACAGCCTTTGATTATTGGCGAAGATTTCGCAATAGACAAATTATCGGATGACTATCTTTACACTAGAGATTTGGGAATAATCAGAGACAGTGGCGACCAAACAGAACCAGCCAATCCCATTTATGCCGAATTGATAGTTAGGACACTTAATTGGACTGTTCAAGATACGCTAAAAACCAAATACAAAGATTATGATGTTCCTCATTATTTGAAGAGTGGGAAAATAAACGTCAATGTTTTGTTGAAAGATTTTCAAAGTTTTTGGCGGGAGAACAGCGAGATATGGATACAACGCTACAAAGAGAATTTATACCAATATGACGAAGCCGCTCCCCATTTGGTAATTCAGGCATTTTTGCAGCGTGTGATAAATGGCGGCGGTCGTATTAGCCGAGAAATGGCTTTAGGCACAAATCGTGCTGATATTTGCATTGAGTGGGAGAATCATAAATACCCAATTGAGCTTAAAATTTACAAAGGAGTTAAAACAATAAAAGATTCCACAGAGCAAATTTTGAAATATATGGATAAAGTAGGTTCAAAAGAAGGGTGGGTGGTGATTTTTGACCGCACTCCCAAGAAAAGCTGGAGCAAAAAACTTTACTTGAAAGAGGTCAAGCAGTCGTCAGGAAAGAAGATAACAATTTTGGGGTGCTAAGAAAATTCCTTAGTACTCTTTCACACGGTTAACCAAATTAACCCAAACTCGCTATGGTCTATGGTTATATTCGCGTCAGCACAGACAGGCAAACCGTCAAAAATCAACGTTTCGAAATCGATAAATTTTGCAAAAAAGGCAAAATCAAGGTAGGAAGATGGATTGATGAAACCATTTCAGGTACAAATTTATTTCTCTATAAAACGGTAGAACTTAATCAGCATTTACTAACGAAAGGTCAAATTGCGAAATAATTAGGTGTACATTGTTCTACTCTGAGGCGATTTTTGTTGGAAATGAAATTGCAAGGATTTTAGACATTTACAAGCTTATGGGGGCAGGTCTTGTGAGAGGTATTCCTTGTGTGTAAGCGAATAGGATGACGTTTTCCACGTTATAGACTAGTAATTGATTGTATAAATTGTTGGCGTTTTCTATATTTACGATATGAATATAAACAAAACAGAGTTAAAAAGAGATTGATATAGGAAAATGATTATGGCGAAAAGGTCAGCGACAGCAACAATAGCAGGGTATTTATATCAATTTGATTTCACAATCAAAAGCTTATTGGATTTATCAAATGAAAATGATTCTGTTGATATTGAAAATATTGAAGATGTCGATATTCATTCTTGTACGGAAGATACAGCCATTCAATGCAAATACTATTCAGGAACAAAATTCAATAACTCTATTATTGCAAAACCCATTCGATTAATGTTAGATCATTATTCTAAAGTAAAGAACAAAGCAGCACAACCTATTAATTATAAATTGTATGTATTTTATAAATCAGGACAAGAAAAACTTACAACACCAATTACAGTAGAATTTTTGAAAGAGCATTTTTTGACTTATACAGAAAAACGAATCAAGCAAAAACATCACGATAATTTAAGATTGAATGATACTGATTTAGCCGATTTTCTTTCAAAACTTGAGATAGATATTAATGCGAAAGAAGATAACATTCAATTTCAAAATATCATTTCAAAGTTAAAAGATTTATTTAAGTGTGATGATTTTGAAGCAGAACATTATTATTACAATAATGCCCTTACAATTATTAGTCACATAGCCGAAAAAAGCGATACAGCCCAACGAAAAATAACAAAACAGGATTTTATTAATCAGATCAATAAAAAGGAGATACTGTTTAATAAGTGGCTTGTAGAATCAAAAGGTGAAAAATTTTATTACGCTGAATTGCGAAAAAAATATTTTTCACCGATTAATATAAATGAACGTTTCTTTTTAATAGAAATTACAGTTCCATTTTCAAAACAAAAATTAAAAGATTTACTGTTGACTATTTCTAATAAATGGACAAAAATCTCAAAACGAGAAGTGAATCCGTTTTGTCCAGTTGTTTACATTCATAATATTGGAGAAAATGATTTAATAGAATTGAAAACCGAATTAAGCAACAGTGGTTTAATATTTATAGATGGTTATGCTTTCAAAGGTGCCAATTTTTCTCAACAATTTATCGTACAAGATGCAAATAACAATAATCAAATCAAACTCAAAATTGTTGATACATTAGATAATTTGGAATTAGTATTGCAAACTAAAGGCAAACCTCATGAAATTTATCAATTCTATTTACGCGAACCTTTTTTTGAGTCTAAAAATAAATATATTAAGAATATTAAAATTCAGTTCAAAGATTTATCATCAATAAAGGAGATCATATAAATGGAAAATGCTGAAGTCATTTCCGTCTATCCCAACAAGATAAAAATCTCTGTTGACGACCTTGTTAAATTCAGAATCGACGGAGAAGAATTAAAAGTTGGCTCATATTTGCAGATAGCTGACAATGAAAATGCTATTTTGATGGCAATAATTGAGAATTTTTCAATTGAAGTCGGTAATGATAAAGATGGTAAGCCTATTCGTAAATACCTAATTGAGGCTAATCCATTGGGTATTTTAAGAGGAGATGAATTTCAGAGAGGTGGAGATTCTATAGCGATTCCACCTAAAAAAGTAGAACCTGCAAAATCGGAAGATATAAATAAAATCTATCAAAATTCTATTGAACAATCAGAAAAGTTTATTTTTTCGTCATTGTCAAGTAATCCACAAATCAAGATTCCTGTCAATGGAAATAAGTTTTTTAATAAGCATATTGCTATTGTTGGCTCTACTGGTTCTGGCAAATCATATACTGTTACAAAAATAATTCAAAAAGCCGTAGAAGAGAAAAATGGAAAATTTTCGCTCAATAATTCTCATATTGTTATTTTCGATATACACTCTGAATACAAAGCTGCTTTTCCCAAAGCTAATTATATTGATATTAGCAACCTTGTGTTGCCGTATTGGTTGTTAAATAGCGAGGAATTACAAGAATTGTTTATTGACACAGAGGCAAATGACCATAATCAACGTAATGTTTTTAAAGAATCTGTAGTTGAAAATAGAAAGAAAAATTACAAAGGAACTGATATGGAAAAGAACAAAATACATTTTGATTCTCCATTATTCTTTGAAATTGCAGATGTATTAAGTTATGCAAAGCAAAAAAATGACGAAATGGTACAAGGTGCAAGAGATTTAAAGGCAGGTCCATTAAATGGAAAATTATCAAATTTTGTAAGTAGATTAGAAAATAAATTAAATGATAAAAGAATGGATTTTTTATTGGGACAAAAATCTCATAAAATCACATTTGAACAAACATTACAACAGCTTTTAGGCTATAATGTGAATAATTCAAATGTTACTATTATAGATTTAAGCGGTGTTCCATTCGAGGTTTTAAGTATTACGGTTTCTCTCATTTCAAGAATAATTTTTGAATATGGCTATTTTTATAAGAGAATGCGTTATGCTAAAAATGCAAATGAGAAAATCAACAACGATATTCCCATTTTACTTGTTTTTGAAGAAGCACACAAGTATGTGCCAAATAGTGAACTATCAAAATTTAGAGCGTCAAAAAATTCGATAGAAAGGATAGCCAAAGAGGGACGAAAATACGGAGTTACATTATTATTAGCAAGTCAAAGACCTTCTGAAATTTCAGAAACGATTTTTTCCCAATGCAACAATTTCATTGCGATGAGGCTAACAAACCCTAATGACCAAAATTATGTCAAAAAATTACTACCTGATACTTTGGGTAATATTATAGACGAATTGCCAACACTTCGAGCTGGTGAAGCTTTGCTTTTGGGTGAATCGGTAATCTTACCTTCAATAGTTCAAATTGAAAAATGTGATTTAGCCCCTTCATCAAATGATATTCCATATTGGAATTTATGGAAAGAAGAATGGAAGAATTTGAATTTTGATAAATTAAAAAGTGAATGGTATAAATAATGTCTGACAGAAAGTGCTAATACTTTTTAGACAGCCCTATATGCAATCATAACTCAAGTCACAAGAATAGTAAATCTAAAATCTGAAAATTCACAGGCAGGGAAAAGGTTTATTCATTTTTCACAAACAAAAAAACTCTGCGGAATATAATTTAACCCATAGACAACCTATCAATAAAACTAGTGCGTTCCTTTTTTATATCCGCATCTAAAAATGCTGAAATGGCTGGTTGGATTCCTCGCTGCTTAATCTAATTTATGTTTCTGGTACAGCGTATTCATTTTGACATTCAAAAACACATTGTAAACGGAGTGTCGGTCAAAATTTACAACCCAGCTAAAACAATTGCAGATTGTTTCAAATTTCGTAGCAAGGTTGGGCTTTATGTTGCCATTGAAACATGGAGTGTTTGAATGTGTATGGTTGCCAGAAATTGGGAAATGGAATGAGTAAGCAATATGTGTGAAATTAGACCAAAGAGATAAAAGGAAAAGTCTTTTAGGAGAAAGTGGTATTTTTAAAATTTATATATTCATTTATCTGATTAAGAAACGACATTGCTAATTGCAACGTCACCGCGACCCTGAGGGATAAGGTTTAGACATGGAAGCCATAATGCGAGCAAAAATAGAAAATTCTGGGAACCTTGCAATACCGACTTTATACCTTCTCAGGCCAAGGATGTTTAGGGTATCTGCCTCTCAGTTCCTTTCGCACTTCGGGATAAGTGTTTTGCCAAAAATCACTTAAGTTCCAAGTTTTTTGAGCGGTGCGGTAATTTGGAGCCAAAATATCGTAGCGAACTCTCAAACGATTTTCGGCTATAAAATGCTCACCTTGCATACCCATAAAATCTGCAATTCGGGCAGAGAGTTCAACTATGCCATCTGGATTATATATGTATTTTGCAATTCTGCCGTTTTGGAGTTTCAGGGAATTTGGAAAGTTTTTGTGCAGCCAGTCAAGCCAATAGGTTCCAAAATACTCTTCAAGAATTTTTCTATACCGTTCCTCACTCAAATCCTTTAGCAAAAAAATACCATTGCAAAACTCGTCCATAATAAGGTAAAAATCTTCTTCGTCCCATTTGGGAAAATTGTGTTCGGGAAAAAGTTTGGTTGCGAGCTTCATTTTTGCAAGCAGGCTTAAATTTGAATCGGTTTGCCACTGGCTTGTGAAATCCTCTTTTGCCATCAAAGTTTTCCACGCCTCAGATGTTTGATTTTCCAAAGATTTACGCTCTTCCACAGAACATTCCTCTTTGCCAAAATCGCTAACCCGCATTGCAACAAATTGTTTTTGAGACGGCTTCCATTGAAGTTCCATTTTTGAAGTGCCGCTTTGCAGGTATTTGTCTGGGACAGGGGCGTAAAGGCTTGCACTTGTTTTTTGCAACTTGGCATTTTCGCTGCGCATTAAACCCAAAACCAAAATCGCTTTTTCTTTTGACTCGCAAAAAACAGAAAGTCCATCTTTGGTTTTGTAATATTGCTCTCCATCGCTTTTAAAAGCAAGAGCATTAGGGAAGGCAGAGATGAGAAACTCCAAACCATTTCCTGTGCCAGCCTCCCGCCCCCCTGCATAACGTTGCAACTGCTCAAAATGCAATTTTTCTTCGCGCTGCCATTTTCCCCTGCCTTCTAAAAAATCCTCTGCCAAATGCAAAATATTTCCGCTTTTATTTTCGCTCTCCAAAAGCATTGTTATTGCTAAAATATTCTTTGAAAGTGTTTTTTGCAAAGCGAGTGCAGCGGCAAGTTCCAATGATTGCACAGGAATGAGCAAAACTTTTTTGCCTAGCTCAGATATTTTCTTTTCCTTTATTAAATTTAAGATTTCAAGTTTTTGCACAGCGGAATTTTCTTTTTGTTTTGGTAATTCAGTCAATAAATCAAAAGACATTCCGAATGAAATTTTTTGCAGCAAAAATCTCTCCACATTCACGCGCTCAATTTCGGGTTTTATGGATGCTGCAAAATTTGCCTCTTCGCGCTCGCTCCACAAGCGTATGCACAGGCCTTTTTGCGTTCTACCCGCTCTGCCTGTTCGTTGCACCGCGTTTTGCATAGCGATTCGCGAAAGCCTCAGAGTTCTTAAACCCATTCCGGCATCGTCAAAAGCCATGCGTTCAAAACCGGAATCTATAACAACTTTTACATTTGGAATGGTTAAAGATGTTTCTGCTATGTTCGTGGTGAAAATTATCCTTGTGCTTTCGCTTGGCTCAAATATTTTTTCTTGTTCTTCTTTTAATTGCCCGCCAAAAAGAGAAAAAAGTTCGGGGGAATTTTTGCCAAGGCTCTCTGACACACGTGCCCTGCAAGCGGCAATTTCCGCTTTCCCTGGCAAAAAGACTAATACGGTTCCATTTATTTCGTTGTACAAAACGCTTTTAACAGCTCGCTCCACTTGATTTACAAGAGGTTCATTCGTTTTTGCTTCTTGCCTAATGATTTCCACAGGAAAACCGGGGTTTTCAACCTTTAAACACTCCACTCCCAAATATTTTTCCAAAGCCTCTCTTTCCAACTCCGCAGAAAGCACCGCTACTCTTTGCCCTTTTGCGAGAGCAAATCCCAAAAGCAAATCCATCTCTGCGCGTCGCTCGTGGAATTCATCAAAGATGAGCCAATTTGGGTTTTGGGTTTGGGGTATGGGGTATAGGAGTTCGGATAGGAAACTGCCGTAGGTTTGGAATATAATTCTTGTGTTTTTTGAGATTTTGGATTCAAAACGAAATTTGTAACCTACTGTTTCGCCTACGGGTTCTTTGTAGAATTTTGAGAGGAATTTTGCTAGTTCTCTTGCTGCAAGCTGGCGAGGTTGCAATACCGTTACTCTGCTTTGCTCGCCTGCAAGCAACCAAGGCAAGAAAGAGGATTTTCCCGTGCCTGTGGGAGCGGTTAGTAAAAGATGCTTTTGTTGCTTCAAGCGCAGTTCTATTTCTGCCCTTGATGCGGCTAGTGGAAAATTTATCAATATTCCATTTTCCTCTTTGGTCTGAACATTGCCCACAATAAACCGCCGTGCTCGGCATTTGCCATAATTGCAGAGGCATTGCTATCGGTGCTGAGGGCAAGTGCGGCTATTAGTGCTGCTTCTTCTTCTTCTTCGGGCAGGTGAATATTTTCCAAAACTTCTTGCACCCTATTTTCGTAAGTGAGGTGCATACCAGTCCATTTGAGGTTTAAAAAATCTGGATGTTTTAACACGCCGCGCAAGAAGGGGAGTGTTGTGCTTATGCCCTCTATGCGGAAGTTGGCAAGAGCAGACTCCATATTTGAAATAGCCTTTTCCCTTTTGCCAGAATATGCCATGATTTTTGCCAAAACAGATTCGTAGTTAGCAGAAACTGTATCGCCAGCGACAAAAGGGCTTTGAACCACTATTCCCTCGCCAAAGGGAACAAACATTCTCTCTATTTTGCCAGGCGATGCGGAGAAATTGTTGTAAGGATCCATAGCATCCACATTTACGGCTATAACAGAGCCTTCTGTTCTAATGCCATCTTTTTGCAGCAAGAGAGATTCTCCAGAATACAGCCTTATTTGCTCACGCAAAACATCCACCCCTGTTAATAGGTTGGTTACCCCGTGAAAATGCTGGATATTTTCTTTAACATCTAAGAGATAAATATCGTTTTCGGAAACAAGAAACTCCACATTTGCACAGCCTACAATGTCAAGACCATCTACAAGAGCTGGAAGCATAGCCATTATTTTGCCTCTGTTTTCTTTTGACAGGTAAGGGCTTGGGCTTTCTACCAACAACTTGCGAAAACGGAACTGCACAGAACCTTCTATTTCTGGGAGAATTATATGTTTGCCGTTTTTATCGCGCAGAACAGGGAAAGATATTATATGCGGGTGAGTTAAGGTTTTTTCTAAATAAAGGCTTTTTTCATAGCCAAAACGCTCGCACTGGCGAAGTACGCTATCTATGGCGGTTTGCAATTCCACTGCGCTTTTTGCCTCTCTAATGCACCTGCCGCTTGCAGCCCCTGCCGCTTTTACCATTAAAGGATAGGATATATGTTCTGCCTCTTTTGATAATTTTGCAATATCCTCAAAAACTTCGCTGTGTGGCAAAACCGCAAGCCCTGCTTTTATGGCAACATCGTTTAACAATTTTTTTTCTTCGGCAATGCTGCGCCCCTTAGCCAACCTAGAAGATGATATAAAGGCAATGCCAAAAGTGGACAATTTTTTGCTGAGTTCTGTGCTTGCGGCTAAAAATCCATACCCAGGGTGAACGGCATCTGCCTTACATTCCATTGCAGCCAGCACAACCTGCTCAACATCCAAATACGGAGAACTTGTTTTGTTTGAGCTAATAACAATGGCGCGGCTAGCCTCGCGAACCCCTACCTGATTAAAATCACTTTCTTCACAAAGAGCTACAGCTTCTGCCCCAAGGCTTTTAATTGCCCTAACACACGCCGCCTGTATAAGCCCCCTATTTGCAACCAAAACTCTTTTATACATAAGTCCTCTGAATTTGGATAAGAAATTTAATATAGTAAAAATTTCTATATTATCATTATGGATATATCTTCTGTTTCTGCGCTTTCGGCAAGCTCGCTTAGAATGGATATAAGCGCGCACGATGTTGCCAATGTAAATACTCCCAATTTTTCACAAAGCCGCCCTATTCAGACTTCGCAAAATCCTGGAACGGAAATTTCGGCAATTCAAAAAATAAAGCCTCCAACACCGGAGTTTTCTGCAACAGACCTTGCAGAAGAGGCTGTGGAGCAAATTAAGAGCGAAAAGGATTTTAAAGCCAATGCCGCTGTTATCAAAACTCAAGATAAAATGTCCAAAGAGGCTATAGATTTAGTTGTTTGAGCGAGCATTTCTTTAACTGTTAGCTTGCTCACAGGGTCTATAAAATCCGGCGCAATATCGCATAAGGGGCGCAAAACAAATTCCCTCTCAGAAATATAGGGGTGCGGAATTTTTAAAATTTCGCTTTGCAAAATTTCATTTCCACAGTAGAGCAAATCTAGGTCTATTTCGCGTTCTTTCCATTTTTCCCGTTTTTGCCTACCGAGTTTTTGCTCAATATTTTTGCAAAGCTCTAAAAGTTCATAAGGAGTTTTTTTTGAACTGAATCCAATAACTTGATTTAAAAAGTTTGCCTGCTCGGTTTTGCCCCAAGGCTCGGTTTCATAAATTTGGCTCTCTTGCCAGTTTAGTTGCTCACTCTCTTTTAACAAAGCTCTAGCCTCTGCAAGCCTTTTTTCGCGTGGCTCTATGTTTGTGCCTAGAGAGATATAGATTTGCAGCATATTTCTCTTTCGTTTTCGCTGATTATTTTGAATTCAACGCTATGCGTTATGTTTAGCGGAAAATTTTTTGGCCATTCTATTAAGGTTATTCCTTTTGAAAAATCGTCTATTCCTGTATCTTGCAAATCGCTTGCGTTTTTTAGTCGGTATAAATCCAAGTGGTAAATTGGAGGTTTGTTTGGGTATTCGTGAACTATGGCGTAACTCGGAGAATTTACCGTTCCAGCAAAACCAAGCCTCTCGCAAATACCACGGCAGAATGCTGTTTTGCCAGCCCCTAGCTCTCCTTCCAAAGCAATTACATCGCCTGGCTTTAGGCTTTTTGCAAATGAAAAAGCCAAATTCACAGTTTCTTGTTCGGAGCTGGTTAAAACTTTTAGCACTTAGAGAATTTAGGAATTTTTTTCCGCTAGTTTTGCTTCAATATTTGAAACTATGGCTTCAACTTCTGAAACAAATTGCTGCGTTTTTTTTGCAATGGCATTTTTATCCCGTTGTTGACCAGCTTCTTCCAAAATAGATGCCATTTGCGAAAGGGTGTTTTCGCCAATATCTGCGAGAAGGCTTTTCATAGAATGGGCATTTACAGCAAACATTTGCAAATCATCGTTTGAAGCATCATCTATGTTTTTAGAAGTGTGCTCAATTTCAAGCACGGCTCTTTTAGCATCTTTGGCAAATGCCGCAAGATATTCGTCGCTTTTTTTGTACATTTTCATAGCATCTTTTTTTTGCTTGCGTGCATCTGCAATTACTTTTGGAGTTTGCTTGTTGCGAATTAATCTATTGAGAACGGAATCTAATTGGCGAGAGTTTATTGGCTTGGAGATAAAATCGTCAAAGCCATTTTCGGAGAATACTTTTGCCTGCCCAGTCATAATATTAGCCGTTAAAGCAACAATAGGCCCAGTATATTTCAATTCTTTGCGTATAATCTTCACAGTTTCAATGCCATCCATTTTAGGCATCATGTGATCCATAAACACAATATCATATACGCGGCCGCTTTTTATTCTATCTATTGCATCAAAACCGCTAGAAACAGTGTCTATGGATAAACCATAAGGCGACATAAGCTCTTTTGCAACGTATAAATTAGATTCCACATCGTCAACAATGAGAATGCTGCCGTAAGGCATATATTCTTTTGTGAATGCTTTGCCGGTCAACTCCATTAAATTCTCGGCTAATTCTTTTCCTAAAACATCGGAACTGATTATTTTTTGTGGCAAACGCACGGTGCAAACTGAAATTTTGCCAGATTCGTTTTTCACTGTGATTTCGCCGTGCATCAAATTTATCAGGTTTTTTATGATGCTCATGGAAAGGTCTGCGTCTTCAACAAAGGTGCCCGTTTCTGCGCTTATGGAAAAAACAAGTGTTGCATCTATATCTTCTGTTTTCTCCGCAAAAACCGATAATTTTACAAGGCCACTTTCTATATTTTTAAATGTATTGAAAAGCAAACTGTTCAAAATTTGCTTAATGTGAATTTCATCGCCAATCAATTTAAGCGGTATATTTTCGTCAATATCAAGTTCAAGCTCTAGGGATTTATTTTCAATTTGCTTTAAGTTCAGTTGCAAGCTATCACTGAGCAATTCAGAAACTTTGTATTTGCCAATCATCAATTCCATTTCGCCAGATTCCATTTTAAATAGGTCTAGCGTGGAGTTCACGGTGTTGAACAATAGATGCGCGGAATTATTTATCATTGCAAACGCATCTCTTACTTTAAAGTCTAGAGTTTGGTCGTGTTGTTGGGTTTCGCTTGTTCCAAGAATAACGTTCATAGGAGAACGAATTTCGTAGCTCATGCGAGATAAGAATAAATTTTTGTTGCGGTTGTTCTGTTCAGCAAGTTCTTTTGCAGATATCAACTCTGTGATATCTGTGGAATACTGAACGTGAGCAGTTTTACCGTTATGCCATTCTATATATCTGTCTGCGTTGCGATATATGCGTTTTGTTAAATTGTTGCGTTCTTCCCATATAATAACTCCCTTGGGGTTTTTGTCCAGTTTGCGGCAAGGGCAAAATTCGCACATTTGGTCCATTCCATTTTGCAAAACTTTATAGCAGAGTTTTCCTATGCAGTTGCCTTTAATTGAATAACGTTCTTTTGCGCGCTCGTTTATAAAGAGAATTTCTCCGGTGTCTGGAACAGTGACGTATATTAGCGCATCTGAGCTGCCGAGTACGCTTGTTAAAATGCTAAGTGATTGGTTTGATTCTTTTAGCTTTTGTTCAATATCCTTTTGCTTGCTTCTTTCGTTGACAAAAAGAATTAAGATAGAAGCAAAAGAACCCACAACTAACACTGAAATCAAGTATTTATAACCTAAGACAATAGCTGGCGCGAACACAATAAAGGTTAATAATGGAACCCATACATACAAAGGCACCTTTTGCTTTAAAAAATTAAATATTTGCATCCTTATTTAAAAATATAGAAAAATTCAAAAGTTCCATTTTGAACGCAAAAACATTTGCACCAGCGTTTCAATTTGAAACGTAATAGCTTGGCTAATATTGATATATGAGATAAAAACCGCAAAATTTGCTTAAAAAAGGCATTTTTGTTTGAACAAGCCATTCGGCACGGCTTTTGCCTTAATTTAAGGCGTATGGAAGAAAATTTAGAGAAAAACGAGGTATCAGAAGAAGTAGATAGGCTTGTGGAAGAGGCTGAAAGCACCTCAGTAGAGGAAATTGCAAAAGAGGCGAGCATAGCAGAGGCGCAAGAAAAAGAGAGAGTTGCCCAAGATAAATACTTGAGGCTTTTCGCGGAGTTTGAAAATTACCGCACTCGCTCGGCAAAAGAGCAACTGGAGTTGATAAGCACGGCCAATGGCAAGCTTTTGGAAAAGCTCGCCGATGTTAAAGATAATTTTGACCGAGCCTTTGCCGAAGAGAACAAAAGTGGAGATTTAGCGGCATTTGAAAAGGGAATTAAGTTGATACAAGAGCAGTTTAATAAGGTTTTAAGCGATTTTGGGTTAGAAACCATAGATCCTTCTGGGGAGGCATTTGACCCAAATATGCACGAGGCACTTATGAAGCAGCCTTCTGAAAATGTTGAAGAAGGTAAAATCATTCAAGTGTATCAAAAGGGCTATAAAATTAAAAATAAACTGCTGAAAACCGCGAAAGTAATTGTATCTAGCGGAGCAGCATAAAAATTAACACAGGAGAAAAGACAATGGGAAAAATCATAGGAATAGACTTGGGCACAACAAATAGCTGCGTGTCTGTAATGGAAGGCGGAAAACCGGTGGTTATAGCCAATGCCGAAGGTTTTCGCACCACACCCTCAATAGTTGCCTTTGGCAAAAACGGCGAAAGGCTGGTGGGGCACGTGGCAAAAAGGCAAGCTATAACAAACCCCGAAAAAACCATTTATTCTATAAAGAGGTTTATGGGGCGGCGCGCCGAGGAATGCACAGAAACAGAAAAGCACATGCCATATCAGTTGATTGGCAAAGGCTCCGATTTGGTTCGTGTTCGCATAGACGACAAAGAATATGCTCCGCCGGAAATTTCTGCTGTTGTTCTGCAAACGATGAAAAAAATTGCAGAAGATTATCTTGGGCAATCGGTTAGTCAGGCGGTGATAACCGTTCCTGCATATTTCAACGATGCGCAAAGGCAAGCTACAAAAGATGCAGGGCGCATTGCGGGCCTCGAAGTTTTACGCATAGTGAACGAACCAACAGCCGCCGCGCTCGCTTATGGCTTGGACACCAAAAAGAACGAGAAAATAGCCGTTTACGATTTGGGCGGTGGAACTTTTGATATTTCCATTTTGGAAATTTTTGACAGCTCCTTTGAAGTGCTCGCCACAAATGGCGACACAATGCTTGGCGGTGATAATTTTGACGAAGTTGTAATTGACTGGATAAACGATGAGTTCCGCAAAGACAATCCTGGCATAGATTTGAAAAAAGACAAAATGGCTTTGCAGCGTTTAAAAGATGCAGCCGAAAAAGCAAAAATAGATTTGTCTGCCGCAACAAGCACAAATATAAACCTGCCATTCATCACAGCAGATGCAAGCGGACCAAAGCATTTGGATTTGACGCTCACTCGCGCCAAATTTGACCAGCTCACCTCGTCCCTTGTGGAAAAAACTCTTGGGCCTTGCAAAAAAGCGTTGGCAGATGCAAAACTAAAAGCCTCTGATATAAACGAGGTTATTTTGGTTGGCGGTTCAATACGTATTCCAGCTGTTCAAGAAGCTGTTAAAAACCTGTTTGGAAAAGAACCTCACAAAGGCGTGAACCCAGACGAAGTTGTTGCCGTTGGTGCAGCAATTCAGGGTGGAGTTTTGTCTGGTGATAGTTCTTTGAAAGATGTGGTACTTTTGGATGTTACCCCGCTTTCTCTTGGCATAGAAACCTTGGGCGGAGTTATGACCAAGCTGATAGATCGCAACACAACAATCCCAATTCGCAAAAGCCAGGTGTTCAGCACGGCAGACGATAACCAAAGCGCGGTTACAATACACGTTTTGCAAGGAGAGAGAGAGTTTGCAAGGGATAACCGTACACTTGGTCGCTTTGATTTAACCGGAATTCCGCCAAAGCCGCGTGGCTTGCCGCAAATTGAGGTTTCTTTTGATATTGATGCAAACGGCATTGTGCACGTTAGCGCAAAAGACAAAGAAACAGGAAAGGAACAGAGCATTAAAATTCAGAGTTCTTCGGGACTTAGCGAAGATGAGATAAACAAAATGGTTAAAGATGCAGAAGCCAATGCGGAGAAAGACAGAAAATCCCGTGAATTGGTGGATGCAAAAAACCAAGCCGAGCAAGTTGTTTATCAAGCTGAAAAAACTCTGAAAGAAAACGATGGCAAATTGCCCGCAGATGCAGTTTCTCAAGCAAACGCCGCTATTGCAGATTTAAAAGCCGTTGCTGAAAAAGCCACGAGCAAAGAGGAAATTCAAAGCGCAATGGATAAAGCTCAGAGCGTTTTGAGCCAAGTTTTGCAAGCTGCTCAAATGGGCGGCGGTGCTTCTAGCGGAGCTGGCGAACATCAGCACGGTGAAAATTGCGATGCTTCTTGCGGAGACGACTGCAAAAACAAAGGCAGCGAAAAAGGCAAAGAAGGTCCAGTAGATGCAGATTTTGAGGTTGTGAACGAAAAGAAATAAAATATGGCAAAGCGAGATTATTACGAAGTTCTGGGCGTTCCAAAAGACGCTTCCGCAGACGATATTAAGCGGGCGTATAAAAAGCTCGCTATAAAATATCACCCAGACAAAAATCCGGGCGATAAAGAAGCGGAAGCCAAGTTCAAGGAAGCAGCCGAGGCCTACGATGTGCTTTCTGATTCGCAAAAGAAAGCGCAATACGATCGCTTTGGGCACGAGGGGCTTAGTAGCGGTGGATTCGGCGGCGGTTTTAGTTCTGGTGGTTTCTCGTTTGAAGACATATTTTCGCACTTCGGCGATATTTTTGCAGATATTGGAGGTTTTGGCAATTTTGGCGGCTCCCATCAAGGTGCGAGAAGCAGGGGCCCTGCCCCTGGCGAAGATTTGCGAATTGGCATTGCTCTTACATTAAAAGAAATAGCAGATGGCACTGTTAAAAAAGTTCGGATAAAACGTCTGAAAGTCTGCCCCGATTGCAACGGCAAGGGTGGCACAGGAACTAAAACTTGTTCAACCTGTTCTGGCAACGGCAAAGTTCGCCGAAGGATGCAAAGTATTTTTGGCGAAATGGTAAATGTGGCCGCTTGTCCGGACTGCGGTGGCTCTGGCGAAACCATTAGCAACAAGTGCAAAACCTGCGCGGGTCAAAAGCGTGTTAAAACAGAAGATACCATTGAGGTTAAAATTCCCGCTGGCGTTACAGGCGGCAACTACATTAAACTGCGTGGCGAAGGCAATGCGAGTACGCAAGGCGGCCAGCCAGGTTCGCTTATTGTTCATATAGAAGAAAAGAACGATGATTTTTTTGTGCGAGACGGGCAAAACTTGTTTTGCAAAGTTTCGGTTCCTGTTTACCGTTTAGCTTTAGGTGGAGAGCAGAGAGTTCCAACTTTATATGGCGAAGTGAAGGTGAAAATTTCTGCAGGGCTTCAGCCCGGAACGCAGTTGAGGGTTAAGGGACAGGGACTCCCCGGCTACAATTCCGATTACAAAGGCGATCTTTTTGTGCAAGTTGAAGCGCACATTCCCGAAAACCTGTCTTCAAAAGAAAAATCCCTTTACGATGAATTGAGCAAATTAGGCTCAGACAGAGACGAGCGCAGAGAAAGCGGTTTGTTAAACAAGATAAAGGAGTTTTTTAGTTAGTCTTACCCAACGTTTGCGGAATTTTTCACATTTATTGGCGTATTCAATACACCCTTGCAATTATTGGCACAATAACACAATGACCCATTTTGTAATTTCTATATTTAATTAAAATATGACGAGGATAATTTATGAGTGAATTAAATGCAGAGTCAGTTTTAGCCTCTATTGTAGAGCTTCGTGAGAGCATTGTTGAATCGAGAAAAGAGACAGCAGAACTTCGTGCAAGCCTTGATAAATCAAATGCCGAGCTTCGTGCGAGCATTGCAGAGCAGGGGAAACGCTTAGATGCTGTATGCGAAAGGTTAGATGAGCAGGGAAAGCGTATGGACAAGGTGCTTGATGAGTTGCGTGTGAATAATCATAGAGTTGGAGAGCTTACTAACAAAGTTGGGCGCATAGTGGAGAAAGTTGTTGTTCCTAATATAGTTGATAAATTTAATGAGAAAGGGTTTAAGTTTGATGCTGTTTCTACTAATGTTGAGTTTTTGAATGAAAAGAAAAGCGGAAATCGGAACGTGCTACGGAACTGCTCCCGGAGGTGGCCCTTGCTCTCTTACAGTTTCAAATATTCAAGGTTGCCAAGAATATAGCTATTAAAATATAACAAAAAGCCCATATTTATCAGTATGGGCTTAATTAGGCACGATTTT
>CAZIMU010000026.1:0-16127 GCA_964540355.1 uncultured Fibrobacteraceae bacterium
ATGCTCATGCTTTTTTGGGCATTGCCCGATGCTCTTGGGCTTTCAATGCGGCAACATTTTCAAGAAAAAGAACTTTGGCAACTTTGCATGGCACTAGGAGCAATTATGTTTATGTCTTCCTTTTTTGCATTTTGGCAATGGAAGTGGCAAAGTAGTCTAGTTCCTGCCCGTTTGCTTGCCATTTTTTTAGGTTTTTATTTTGCGGTTGCTGTTGTTGATTATGAGGTTTTGCGTTTTAGCCACCAACGGCTTTCATATTCATTTTTGCGGACATATTTTCATATATCAAATATTTTTGACAACACTACCATTTCCATATTAGAAGGAGATACAAGGGGAACTGCGCTGTGGCTATCATTGTTATTTTTGGGACTTGCAGGCGGTATTTTGGTGGCTATTTTTCTTCCAAAACTTAAACATGTAAAACCTTTCAGTATCAAAACTCCGCTTATTCTTTTGATTTCTGGAATTGTTCTCTCTTCAATTCCGCTCATTTTATTTTTAAGCGGTGCAAGGGGAACTAAAACAATTCCAATAATAAATGTTCCAGTTAATATGCGCTTCACACTAGGCAGGCACACTCTAACCGCACCAATTTTGCATATAGGTGTTTTGGAAATTTTTGAAAGATTTAGAGACAACTATAAAATTACAGAAGAAAATATCAAAGATTTATACGCATTCCTCCCGCCAGAGTTTTCTGTATATCGCCCTAATCAGGTGGAATTTCCCGCATTTCACAACGCACCAACTCACGAATACAAGGCAAAAATTCCATATAGCATAATCCTAGTTTTTGGTGAATCATATAAAGGTAGAATTTTTAACCAAATGCTTTCTGGCGACACAACCCTTGCACCAAATTTATGGAAACTCGCAAAAGGCGGTGGACTTTGGTTCAAAAGTGCATTCAGCGGAGGCTACCCCACCGTTAGAGGAACAACATCAACTTATTTGGGTTTCCCTTCACATCCCAACCGAGACGTGCCTAGTTTTTATGCTTCAAATAATTTCACAGGTTTCCCAGAATTATTAACTAATTATTCAAAAGTGTATATGACCATTTCCAATCCTATTTTTGACCATACTTTGCCATTTGTGACAAGATTTTTCAATAATTGGCAAACTACAAGCGACCCGGAAATTGAAGGAACTACAGATAGTTTGGGAATTGATTTAACGATTCATCTGCTGAACAATTTGCCTACAGATAAGCCATATCTTTTGGTATATAACACAGCCGCAACACATATTCCGTTTTATGGTTACCCAGACAATTTCGCTCCAAAACCAGATAATGCAATGATAAGATACAGAAATGCAGTGAAATATACAGATAACCAATTTGGGCGTTTACTTGAGTACATTTCTACACGCTCCGATTTTGAACGCACAGTGGTAATAGTTTTAGGCGACCACGATACCCCTGTAGATTCTGTTGATTACGCATACCCACAACCAATTGGCGTTTCTGCTGCACAGATTTTTTTGGGCATATTTTCACCAGACACAAATCTTTTTCAAGGGCTAAAAATTCGCGATGACGTTGCTTCGCAGTTAGATATTGCGCCTACAATTTTGGATTTGGCACAGGTTAGAAGTGAAAATCATTTTTGGGGCTATGATTTGCTAACAGAGGAACGCCCCGCCGAACAACCTGCATTATTCTTTTCTGAGAATGCGTATTTTTTGGGTTTTAAAGATTTTGTTTTAACAGGTGGGCTTGAAAGAGGAGAAATTTTTATAGGGAAAAATGGTTTTTCCCCAACTACTGATAGTTTATCTCTAGCTTGGAAAAAACACTCCGTTGGTACAAGCAAAATCTTGCGCTCGCTTTTGCGAGATGACAAAATGCAACCCTAAGCCAAATTAAAGCGAGGCGGTGAAAAGATAACCGAGAACTTGTTTTGCGCAGCTACCATAAATAATTTTGGAAATTTTTATTGCATGATTTATATTTGACAGACGGTAAAATATGGAACGGTTTGAGTGAAATTCAAATGCCTTTCGCACAATAGCTAGAATTTCCTCATTCAAATTTTTATTATTATCTAACATATATTTAACAAAATTTCTCATACGGTTTTTGCGAATTTCCCTGCTGTGATGTGTGCTTGTCACTTGTACAGAATGTTTTCTCCATTTTGTTATGACCTCATTTATATAGATAAATTTATTCTCCGCTATTGCATTGGTTGCCAATGCCCAATCATGAGCATATTCGTCTTTTTCTATTGGAAAATATGTTTCTGCTGCTTGCCTGCTTATCATCTGGGATGCTCCCTGATACATATTGAAAGCATAGCATTGGTAAATCAATCTTTTAATTTGAGAGCTAAGATTTTCGGCCTGATAATTTGTTGGCTGCAACAAATTTAAAAGAGCTTCATTTTCAAAAAATCTCTGCGCTCTGCCTGCGCACACAAAATTTTCACCTATATTTTCTTTCAATGCCTGCAAATGATTGGACAGCCAAATATCGTCTTGGTCGCTGAATGCTATAAACTCTCCTTTGCAAAGAGAAACCGCTTTGTTAAAATTTTCTCTATACCCCAAATTTTTCTCGTTTTTGTATATGCGAAACCTGCTATCTTTATTCTCATACTCTTTTAATATTGATAATGTTAAATCATTTGAAGCATCATCGCAAATCACAATTTCAAAATCATTTTCTGTTTGTACCAAAATTGAATCCAGTTGCTCCCGAATGTATTTTTCGCCGTTATATGTAGTCATCGCTATTGAAATCATAACATTCCCAAATAATCTGCAATTATAATTTTAGATTTCCCTATATTTGCCAAAATAGAATTTTCATCTGCTAATTTACGTTCAGACAAGTTTTTTACTATTTCTGGTAAATTTTCCACATTTTCTTTTTTCACAAAAATTCCAATATCATCACTCACGTCTATAAGCCATTCATTATGCTCATATTCATCGTTTGAACCGCTTTCCAAAGAAATTACAGGTCGCTTAAAAGCCAAGTAAAAATCCAAACGAACTCCGCTCAACTCACTGATTAAAATATCTGCCTTAGCCAAAACAGATAAATTATCTATTTCGGAACTAAATGGAATATTTGTCAACTCTTTTTGCAAATTCTTTATAAATTCTTTTTCGTATATATAAGAATATGGATGCGGACGGACAATCACATTGTAGCCCGCACTTGCCAAGTTTAAAATAAATTTTGAACCGTAGGTTTTTAAAATACCACGCTCTCCCCATGTACTTGCTACCAAAATGGTTTTTCCATCTGTATTGTTTTGCAAACTTTTTGCTCTTTCAATTAGAGAATCCAAATAAGGCAATCCGGCGAGAATAATTTTTTTAGATTCAAATAGCTTTTCATAATGAGTTTGATGCAACAAAATAGTATCGTAGTTATCCAAGCCGCCTTTTTTATAACCAAGACCAAGTGCATGAAAGAGATGTATAAGATTTTTGCAGTTCTTAGGTTTTTTAATAGGATAGCCCGGACTTCCTATATTTGGAGTTGTTGCGAGAATATTCTTTTCTCTTAGGTTGCTTATAGCAGAATAGCCTTTATTTCCCGTGCCTACAAACTTCACTTTAAATAAAGAAAAATCAGCCTCTGGATTTCCATAACCATAAAGCTCCAAAGCCGGATCATTTATATCCATTGTGTAATAAGCAAATTTTATTTTTCTCTTTATCAATTCTTCCACAATATCCTTGAAATAAATCCAATACATTTTCCCTTCGCTGAAAATTGCCAAGTCACATTCAAACACATCTGGTTTTTGCCCTTTAATCCTATAAAAAAGATTTTTGGCAAAATAAACAACACTTCCAATAATGCCAAATAATGCGGCAAACAGAGCATTGCCCGTACCTGGGTCTAAATAGCCTTTTTTATTTCCGAAATTCATTTTGTTTCTCCTTTGTAAAAATCCTTGTAAAAAACACCTTTGTCGAATTTGTGAAACCCTAACCTCAGTTCACTATTTTGAACTTTGTATTTCAATGGAATTTCGCTATCAAAGAGATAGGCAAAAACAATTGGAAATATATCTTGTGAAACATTGAAATCACCATCGTATTTTTCTGCTTTTTCCCTATTCGGCCAGCGTACTGCCATAAATGCACCAAATACATCGCGGAATTTCATATAATCGGTTTTATTGAAATCGTAGTTTTTGGGAAATCGTTTTCCATCATCCAAAAAAAATCCGCCGTGGTCGCTCATAAAGATTACTATCGCGTTGTTATTCTCTTTTATCATTTCTATCTCTTTTTTCATTGAATCAAGACATTCATTATATAAAGGAATATAATTTTGCAATTCTTTTTCCGTAGTTCCCAAACCTTGAGAAGAATGCCCAGGGCAACCTTGACCCCACATAAAAATTTTATTTTTCTCAAAATTGTTCTGCATAAATTTAGATATGCTAATCATGTGAGAAGCAAGTGAACCTTGAGCCAAATCAGAATTTAAAGTTCCGTTCAATATGTTTTTCAATACTTGGTTTTTTATTTTAACGGTCCCTTCGTTGTCATAATATATAGAGTCATAATATTCATATCCTCTAAATGATTGGTCATAAGGATGAGGTTTGAGAAGGTAGGTGGTATAGTTATTTTTTTGCAACAATATATTTGTTATACTATTACCACTAGTAACTGTTTTGAAATAACCGCTGTGAAAACCTCTGTCAAACTTTGGGTCATTTATATTTTCTGCATAAATAGCAGTTGTGGTATTATTATATTTAGGCAGAATATCTGTTCTCATAGCCAAAACACTTGCCATTGCTGTAATTGTGTTATATCCCATTGAATAAACATTATATATTTTAAATCCATTCTCTTCAAAAACATCCATTAGACCATCGTAAGGCATGTCAAAATATTTTGCATAATCACTATGTGGAAACGCATCGTGCATAAAAAGATAAATGCTAGTGGAATCTTTTAATTCAAGTTTAGCCAACTCTTCTGGAATTTGAACTTTTTTAGAACTTAATTCTTCTGCAGACTTGGAACCAAAATTTACATTTCCTGCAAAAAATAAAATCCAAGCAGAAGCCATCAATGAAAATGCCATTATAGCTCCCTTTTGCTTTATAGCCGAACTTACAAATATAAAAACCACAACGAACAAAACCAAAAACGATATCCATAAACCGCTTGCATAATACGTAACTTCTCGAACTAGCGGCAAAAACATAAGTGATAAAATAAACGAAACAGAGAATTTTGGATGTAAAAACAATGACAGCATAACGGAAAAAAGAAAAAGAGCTATGACATAAATAAATAATTCAACTCTGTCAAAATAAACCGTATTGGATTTAAAAATCAAAATTGCAGGAAAAGCCATTACACTTATGTTTAGAATTATATTATTTTTAAATTTAGAACCTGAAAAATATATCTTTGCTTTTTTTATGAATTTATAAATTATTAAAAGAGAAAATATAACAAAAATTTCATATACCGCTTTTCCTATAAAAATACAAAATATGCTATGAATTGAAAGCACCAACATAAATTGCCATATAAAATCAAAATTCCATACGGTAATGTTTTTGATTTTGGGTATTGGATAAACCATTAAATATCTTATAAAATTGAATAACTGGTTGAAAGTCCAATAAATTAAGAGTGCCGCAGGGCTTGTATATAAAAGCACAAAAAATACCATAGCTATGAATATACCTTGCTGACGTTCCTTGCTATTTGGTTGTGAAGAAATGAAAACCGAACATAGATTTATGAGAGTCATTAAAAAGGGAAGAGCATTAAAGCCATTAAAAAATTTATCTGGATAACCGAGCCATATATCCTTTAGCGGACTGTAGTTGCTAAGTGCTTCGTATGCTACTATTAAAATTGGTATTTGAATAAAAAGCGAAGCCAACGAGCGAAGAGCATAAAACGGATAATAAGAAAATGAATTGTAAAGCTCACTCAATTGAAAATGCCTAGTTTTGGAGTCTTTTATAGTGTTTATTTTTTGAATAAAGGGTTCCAATCTCTGTTTTATTGTACGTTCTTTGTTTTCTAAAATTCCTGTTAAATAATAAAATGGAGCAAGACATGCACTAACAGCAAAGGATAGAAGAATAAGAGAAATAATATAAGAACCAGTTAGCTCATAAAAATAAGCTAAACACGAATTAATTGCAAATTCAAGTAAGTGCATTAGTTAATCACCCTCCTTTGTAAAAATCCTTGTAAAAAATGCCTTTATTGAACTTGTGCGACCCAAGTCGCAGCTCGGTATTTTGAATTTTATATTTCAACGGAATTTCGCTATCAAAGAGATAGGCAAAAATAATAGGAAAGAGGTCTTGCGAAACATAAAATTCACTGTCATATTTTTCTGCTTTTTCTCTGCTCGGCCAGCGAACAGTCATAAAGGCTCCGAATATATCGCGGAATTTCATATAGTCGGTTTTGCTGAAATCGTAGTTTTTTGGGAATTTATATCCGTTGTCCATAAAAAATAAGCCGTGGTCACTCATAAAAATCACAATGGCATTGCTATTTGATGTAGCCATTTCAATTTCATCTTTCATTGCAGCGAGGCATTTGTTGTAAATAGGCATGAATTTTTCAACTTCTCTCTCTGTTGTTCCCATAGCTCCCAAAGAGGAATGCCCAGGGCAACCCATTCCCCATACAAAAATTTTGCTTTTTGCGGAATTGCTCTGTGCAAATTCCGCCATTTTTGCAAGATATTGCCTAGTTGAGCTTACCATGCTTGAATTCAAAGTTGCTTTTAACAAATTTTTGAATATTAAATTTTTAGGCTCTAACAAATACATGGATGTAGTTTCATCATGCCCAACGAAATCATAAAAATTTTCTCCGCTAGATATATATCTGTCGTGAGGATTATAAGTCCCTGTACTATACCCTTTGTTTCGTAGCAATATGTTGGTTACGTTGTTTCCTGCCATTCTTTCTCTAAAAAAATCACCACTTTCGCCGTTTGAAATAACTGCCTGAATATCTAGATTTTTAAGAGAACTTATATATTGGTTGCTGTAAACTGTGGTTGTTACGTTGTTTATTTTGGCCAAATAATTTATATTGAAATCAAAAACACTAGACATTGTTGGTATTGTGGCTTCTGTCATAGAATAGACATCATATATTTTAAAATCTTTCTGTTCAAAAAGAGCCATTAAGTCACCGTAATGCGGAAGGTTAAAATGTTCAGCATAATCTTTATGCGGAAAAGCATCGTGCATAAAAAGATAAATACTTGCCGAATCTTTTAATTCAAGTTCAGAAAGCTCTTTGGGTATTTCAATTTTTTCGCTAAGTTGTTTGGAACCCAAACTCACATCTCCAACAAAGAACAGAAGATAAGCAGAAGCTATTAAAGAGAACACAGTAATTGCGCTCTTTTGCTTTATAACCGAGCTAGTGAATATCAAAGCAGCAACAAACAAAACCCAAAACGCTATTCTCAGTTCGCTTGTGTAATGTGTAATTTCCCTAATCATAGGCAAAAACATTATGGATAAAATGAATGAAACAGAAAATTTTGGAGAAAGAAAGAATGAAGCAATAATTGAAAAAAGTAAGAGAGCGGTTCCATAGATAATTGTGTCCACAAAATCAAAATAAACTGCGTTGGATTTGAAAATGAGAATAGCAGGAAAGGCCATTACGCTTATGTTGAGGATTATAGTTTCCAAATTAGGAACCGAAAAATGGATTCTGCTTTTTTTGATAACTTTGTAAACTAGCAAGGCTATGAGTGCAGCGAAAATTGCATACACATTTGATATTTTTTGCCCCACAAATGAGGTTAGCACAGAATGTATTGAAAGCACGAGCAAAAATTGCCAAGCGAAATCGAAGTTTAGTGCAGGAGGTACTTTTATTTTAGGCAGTTTGCAAACCATTAAATATCTTACAAAATTGAAAAACTGGTTAAAGCTCCAATATATCAAAAGAGCGGAATTTTGATCATAGAGCATAAAGAAAAACAGCATCGCTATAAAAATGCCCTGCCTGCGTTCAGGGGTATTGGCTTTTGCCGAGAGCAAAACAGAGGCTATGTTTATTGCCGTCATCACCATAGGCAATAAATTTATTCCAAAAAGCAAAATGTCTGGCTTGCCCAAATCGCTTATGAACAAAAATTGCTCTCCGTTCAGCGGATTTTTTGTCAGAACTCCATAGGCAGCAAATAGCATAGGAATTTGTATGAATAAACTTGCAAGTGAGCGGAGCGCATAAAACGGGTAATAGGAGAAAGATTTGTAAAGTTCTCTCAGTTGGGAATGTCTTATTTTAGAATCTCTTATGGTGTTTATCTTTTGAATAAATGGTTCCAGCCTTTGCTTTATTGCACGTTCTTTGTTTTCTAGAATTCCTGTTAAATAGTAAAAAGGGGCAAGGCAAGCGCTAACAGCAAGGGACAGCAATATTAGCGAAATTCCGTAAGAACTAGTTAATTCATAAAAGCGAGTTAAACAGAAATATATTGCCGATTCTAAAAATATCATTTTGCACCTTTGGTCAATTTGTTCAAATCGTCTTCGGTATCAAGTTCCACTATTTGCCCGAGCTTTATGGGATACACAGAGACATTTATTTTATTCAACACCCTATTCACAACTTCATCCCAAAATAAATCTTTATGACTTGGTTCCTGATATGCGGCTGAAATTGCTTTTGCAACTTCGGCAATATCATCTTTTAACCAATAAGATATGCCGCACATATTAAAAAGATTTGTTCCACCTTTTTTTATATTTACAATTCTATCTTCCTCTGTTTCAAAAATCCAATCATCCGAATATCCTTCAATATATTTCCCAAAATAGCACGATTGTTTTAATTCAGACAAAAATACAGAACTATCACCAATATATAAATCGCCTTCGCAAATAAAGCAATTTTCGTTGCCAAGCACATTTTCTGCGGCTTTGAAAGAAGAAATATTATTTTTTTCCAAATACTCTATATTTTCAATAAGCTCTATATTTTCATATTTAGATTTTAGATATTCAAATTGCTTTTTTTTATATCCTACCACAATATAAATTTTTGAAACACCGCGTTCTTTCAAGGCATTTATTATGGTTTCTATCATCGGGGTGTCAAAAACAGGGATTAAAGGTTTTGCTATGGTTTTAGTGAGAGGCAACATTCTTGTTCCTGTGCCGGCAGCCATAATTATTGCAATTTCGCTCTGTGATTTCATTTCTCTCTCTATAATTCGTCAATGAGTTTTATAATCTCACTGAATGGCATTATATTGCTTTCAACTTCCTGTGCTCTATGATTTTTCAAAATTTCAACTGCGGTATTTCTCATAGCGGGAAAGGCACTTCTTGTTAGATGATTTGCATAAATAACAATATTTATACCGTGCGAAATCAACTCGCTTTCAGTTACGCTGCTATAAGAAGTAGGCACAACAACAATGGGTATTTGTTTTTCTTTTTCTCTGAATTTTTTGCAAAATTCAAATATTTCGTCTGGAGTTTTTTGGCGGCTGTGTATCATAATTCCGTCTGCACCAGCCCCTGCATAAGCAAAGGCTCTATTCAACGCATCTTCCATTCCTTGTTCCAAAATCAGGCTTTCAACTCTTGCAATAATCATAAAATCTTTTGTTCTCAAAGCCTCTTTGCCCATTTTTATTTTGTTGCAAAACGATTCTATAGTATCTTGGCTTTGCTCTACTTCCGTACCGAATAATGAATTGCGTTTTAATCCGATTTTGTCTTCAATAATCACGGCAGAAATTCCCATTCTCTCCAAAGTTCTAACATTGTAAACAAAATGCTCAGTTTGCCCGCCTGTATCGCCGTCTAGTATAATAGGTTTTGTAGTCACGTCCAAAATATCGTCCAGAGTTCTCATTCTAGATGAAATGTCAACAAGCTCTATATCGGGTTTTCCTTTTACTGTTGAATCGCATAAACTAGATACCCACATTGCATCAAATTGGCATAGATCGCCATTTTTTTCAACTATTGTTTTTTCTGCAATCAAGCCACTCAGCCCATTGTGAGCTTCAATAACCTTTACTATGGGGCATAAATTCAATAGCTGCCGCAATCTTTTGCGCCTATATTCTGGCATAGCCAGTTTTTCTCTTGTGATGGAATCAATTTTTGCTATCTCATAGTTATATGTATATGGTACCTCAATTAATTCCCCTCCGTATTTATTCAAATTTTTAATAACATTGTCTCTAATAACGGATTGCGGATATTGTTTCCAGTTATCTCCGTGTATAACATAATCTGGTTTAATAGAATTTAAAATTTCATCGTATAAAACCTCATCTTGTTTTACAACCTCGTCCACGTCCTTGGTATTTTTTATCATTTCCAAGCGTTCTTCAAAAGAGATGGTCGGGAACCTGTCGTATCTTATCATAGCTTTGTCGCTTAACACGCCAACAATCACTTTTCCGTATTTTTTAGCATTTGCAATTATGTTTAAATGTCCGCTGTGAATTATATCTGTAGTGAAACAAGTATATACTTTTTTCATTTCGTTTGCTCCTTGTTAATATAATTCATAAAACTGATAGCATTTTCCAAAGCAGATTCCTTTGGGCGCGCCAAATCGTCTCTTGATTCATTGGCAACTTTTATTTCTATAAATGTCAACTTTCCCAGATTATTAAACTCATTCATAAGGCTGTTGAATTCATCTGCTGTTTGAATTAGAATAACATTGGAATAACCGCAAACTTTTGCTGTTTCGGCATATTTGAAATTCGGTGCAGCGGTTGGCATACCGCCAACGGATTCGTGCGCATCGTTGTTTAGGCAAATATGAACAAAATTTTTAAGTCCTTGATTTCCGATAAATGCTAAATTGCCCAAATGCATCAAAGCTGCACCATCACCATCTAAGCAAATTACTCTTTTATTCGGAGAATTTTTAGCTATGCCAAAAGCTATCATTGAAGCGTGTCCCATGCCACCTACGGTTAAAAAACATTGATTGCGATTGTTCTGCTCATAAACCTCTCTTGAGATTTTGCCCGTTGTGGACACAACTAAATCATTTTCAGTTATTTTTTTCATAATTTCAGAGATAATATGCTCGCGATTTAATTTGTAAGTATTGGTATAAGCAGCATTTGTTCTTTTATCAAAGGTATCTTTTTTTATTATCAAAGAAAACTGCTTTTTATTCGACAAAGTATTTTTTATTCTATCAAATATTTCCTTCAATTTAGATTCTGATATGCTACTATCGATAACTTCATATTCAATTTCAAGGCAATCAAACATTTTCTCTGTTACCCGCCCCATAAACTTATGCTGAGGTTCATCTTTTAAACCAGGGGAACCTCTATATCCAACAATAAAGAGCATTGGAATATTATAGACTTCGGTACTCACAATTGAAGTAATGGGATTTACAGCATTGCCTATGCCGCTGTTTTGCATATAAACGCAGGCAGGTTTTCCAGTTGACAGATAAATTCCAGTGGCTATGCCAACCGCCGAACCCTCGTTAGGTGCAGTGTAGTGAGTAAGCCCCGTATCTTCGGAATTGATATAGTCGCAAAATTCTTTGAGCGTAGAGTCTGGAACTCCTGTTAAAACTTCAATTCCGAGTTGCTTGATGCACAGAGATAATAGTTCGGCTTTCATTTAAATTACCTCAGCATATTTAACTGGCACGGCTACACCGCAATGTTCCAAGGCTTTCTCAAATACCTTAAAAAAATCTTCAATATCAGAAACATCAATAGCACCAAGCGAGCATAATCTGAATGTATTTGTATCGAAAATTTTACCTGGATAAATTGTAAATCCGCGTTCATAGCAATAATCGTGAATTTTATCAAAATTCCAATTTTTATCGTTTGGATAAATTGCAGATGCAACAAGACCCGATTGCAATTCTTTTTTTATGAATTCTTTAAAACCGAGTTTTTTTAAACCATTGTGTATGGCTTCATATACCATTCTATGCCTTGAAAATTTTTCCTCTTCTCCTTCTTTGAAATATTCCTCAAGGGCTTGTTTAGTGGCATATACCGTTTGCACAGGCGGAGTAAAATGCATTTGCCCTGTTTGGATAAAATATTTATATTGCAAATACAAATTGCAATAATAAGAACGTTTTGGATAATGCTCAGATTCTTCAATGAGTTTAATTTTCCCTATTACAAATGATAAACCTGCCATTGCCATTAAACCTTTTTGTGCAGAAGCCATGCAAAAATCGATATTGTCTTTTTCCATATCAATAGGCAGCATTGCATATGTTGATGTTGTGTCAACGGTGAAAACACAATTATATTTGTGTGCCAAAGCACCTATTTCTCGAACAGGATTCAGCAAACCTGTTCCCGTTTCGTTGTGCGTTGTGTAAACAAGATGTATATCGGAATTTTTTTGCAAAATATCTTCTATTGCTTCTAGCTTTGGAATTTCGTCAACTGGAATTTTCATATTGATATGTGGCAAATTATAGTGCTCGCATATTTCCACTGCCCTAGTGCTATAGGCTCCATTATTGATAATAAGTATTTTTTTCCCTTCTGGTAAAAGAGAATTTAGGCAAATGTCCATGCTTATTGTCCCAGAGCCGCAAAAAAGAACAGCTGTGTATTCCTTGGAATCGCCGTGAGCTATTTCCAGCAAATCACTCTGTATTTGAGCTAAAATATTGCCAAATTCGGCTTCTCTAGGGCAAATATCGGGCACTACCTGAGCCATTTTTACAGTGTCTGTAGTGGTGGCTGGCCCTGGGTTTAACAAAATATTTCTTTTAATATTCAACATTAGCTTAAATATAGATTTTTATATATTCTATCACTATGACGAAATTACCAAAAATCGCAATTATCCTTTTATGCTTAACATCGTTTGGCATATCCGCTATAAATAATCCTACTGGTGAAGCTAGAGCAACCGATGCTTCTGATTTTTTTAGGCATCCTCAAAAGAGTGATAAATACAACGAAATGTGGAGCTATGTTTTTGTGCTTGATAATGGCGCAAAAGTATATGTAAATTACACTTGGATGTATGTGCCAACCCAGGGTTTTAAAATAGGCACTGATTTTTCAATATGGAATTTCAAGGGTGGTAGCCATAGCGTGGGGCGGCAATATTCAACGGATAGGTTTATTGAAGACAAAAGCAAAAACAGCATTTCTATAAGCAATGGCGATTATTTAATGGAAAAATTACCAGGTGCAGGGCATCGAGTGTTGTTTTCTGCCAATAAAAATGGCAAAAAATTCATTGATGTTACATTTACAAATGCCGTGAATGGCCTTGTTCCTGGAGATGGAGTGCTAAGTGTTGATGGAAATAGATTCGGTTTGTATGTGCACATTCCTTATGGCAGAATTAAAGGCCGCTTGGCTATAGGAGAAGATACCGTTGAAGTGAGCGGATATGGCTATATGGACCATGTTTGGCAAAACGAAAAACCCGCTGAGATGGCAACAAGAATGCTCACGCTCAGTATGCCGCAACAAAAATCATTTATAGCAGGGCGCATAGGGATAACCAAAAACGGCAACCCTTATGGTTATTCCATTCAGCACGCAGAAAATGTATCTAAAATCCTTTTTCCAGTTTCTATGCTTGAAAACGGAAAAAACTATAGTCCAAAAAAATTCCCGAAAAATTTGACAATTGTTTGGAGCGATACAAATACGCCACCTCTTAAATTTGACGTAAATGCACAAGAAACATTCAGCATCCTTTCAAATTTTGATGGGTTCCTAGAACGAAATGCAATTAAGATGGCTCTTGGCGAATTGCTTTACAAACGCGGTCGTTCCCAAACAGAACAAGGTAAATTAGACTGGACAATCGCGGGATTTTGAAAACACTTGGGAAATGGGACAACTTGATTTCATGTCCCATGTCCCTTATCCCATATCCCAAAGAAAACTAGTTAGCGTTCCTATTCAATAGTGATCAATGTTATGGAATGTGCGGGGAATGTTATCGCACCGCCTTCTTTTATGTCTTGACTGTTCGCTTTTGGTGGGTCAACTTTAACCACTTTGCCTGCTGCCTGCCCTTTTGGAGCGGCCAAAACCTCTACCTTTGCTTTTCCAGCAAAACCAGGGATTTTGATTGTGCTATTAAAAGCGGTGTATGGGTTTTTGTTTATCGCAAGCAAGGTTTTCTTTTTGCCGTTCACAGACAAATAAGTGGTTAAATCTGTGCTACCGCTATTGCTCTCAACAAGTTTGCCCCTAATGCCATCAGAGGCCATTTGGAAGGCATAATAGCTTGGGCGAGGTTTGTTGCCGCCAATTATCTCTTCGTAAGAACGGGAAAGATAACCGTAATCGCCGCCTTCTGGAGTTATATCGTTGTGAATATCCCAATACTGAGCGGAACCTGCACCAACTTTGGCAAGCGTGCCTAGGTAATCTGCAACAAACAAACCGTTTATCAAAGATATGGACTGAGGTCCTGGATTGAAATCAACCGAATTCCACTCGGTTAACCAAATTTCAAGGTCTTTTTTAGGTGAGAGTTTTTTGATGCTTTCCCTAACGCGGCCAAAAATTTTATCCAAAGTTTGAGGGGATGCGAGCAAACCAAAATCGTTTTCTTCGCCAAAATGCTGTGGATAATGGTGAATTATGAGAGCATCAGCAACATCTGCGGTGTATTTGAGAACATTCTCGTTCCATTCGCCGTCTAACACGCCCAAAACTCCAACTTTGATCTTTGGGTCAACCTTTTTCATGGCGGTGATAAACTCGCGAGCGCGTTTGCCATAAGTGTGCCCCTTGTCTGCACCATATTTTGCGTATTGAGGATGCCAGTCGCCGTAAATTTCGTTGCCTATTTCCCAATAGATAACGTTTGCTTTTTTGGTTATGTTGGTGTGCTTAACCCATTCTGCGGCTTCTTCTGCTGTTCCTGTGCCAAAATTAGCGGTGAACATGGGTGTTGTGCCTGTTTCTTTGCACCACTCAAGGAATTCGTCTGTGTCCACCATCCAGTCTTTGGCTTCCAGAATTTTTTTCCAATGGTCATCATCAGCACGGAGTCCGCCAGGGTAGCGAACCACGCCGTGATTAATTCTTTTCACATAATTTTTTGTTTCGGGTTTTAGCAAATCGCCATCCCAAAGAGCTGCGTTAATTCCAAAAATAGCACTTGATATATTTGAATTTATAACCTTGTTCAAGTCTCCAGTTATTGTTAGGTTAACACTCTCTGCAACCTTGGGGCGCGGCACTTCACGCAAGTTGGTGAGTCTCACGTTGTCTATTTGGAAAGAACCTTCGGAGCCTTCTCCGCTGGGTTTAAAGTCCAAAACTTTTACTCCGTCTAAATCAAAAGTGCCGTTTTGAATTGCTTCGGGTGGCTGGTAGTAGGGGAATTTAGTGAATGAACGGAAAGAGACAATCACTGTGCTTCTGCCTTTTGGCGCACCTGTGCTGCTAACAAAAATTTCTCTGCCCTTATCGCCTATTTGAACGGTTATGCCCTGCCAAGCCTTATCTGTATAAATATCAAACATAATGCCCCAGTGCTTTGTCCAGTCGGTAAGTTCTTTTTTTGCTTTCTGCTTTTCAAAATCATAAACAAGATCAACCCAGTCGCCAAGCATGTAATGAGAAACATTCAAGGATTTGCCGTCTAAATTTCCTTTGTCTATTGTAAAAGAAACTTTGGACTTGGGACCTGTGGATGGTTCAAACCCAGGGTTGTTTTCAAAATCGTGCAAAACCAAATCTGGTGCATTGCTTTTGAAAGAATCCCATTTCAAATCTGGGTCAACCCAGTCTATGTTTTCGGTGAAGGTGATTTGGTCAACATATATAGTTACAGGGTCGTCTTGGCGGCCATCGCGTTTGTTATCGGCTTTGCCAACTGAAAAACGAACTTCCTGAATTTTGTTCCACTGCACAGTTTTGGTAACTTCTGCCTGTTTGTTGGCATCCCAAGCCTTGCCCGCATCCTGAAATTTTTTCAAAGGAATTTTTACCAGCTTCCAATCTTTGGTAAGTGTTTGACCTTCAACCCAATCTTGCAAATTGGTTTTTGTTTGGCTCTTTATATCACTACCTTGATTATCAAGTATGCCAAAACCAACTTTTTCCCCGCCTTGTTTGCCCTTTGCCCAAAAATAAACACCGCCTTTGTTCCTAACTTTGGAAAGGTCTA
>CAZIMU010000027.1:0-15358 GCA_964540355.1 uncultured Fibrobacteraceae bacterium
GAGCGGGCACTTTCAAAAAGAGAAAATATGAATATGGACGATTTTGCGGCTTTGACTTCGCGGGCGGCGGTTCCGTATTTGGAGAATATGGCAAAAAAAAGCAGAGAGATAACGTTGCAGCGTTTTGGAAAAGCTATTCAACTTTACTTGCCGCTATACCTCTCCAACGATTGCACAAATTCCTGTGTATATTGCGGGTTTAATACGCACAATGATATTGAGAGAAAAGTTTTGAACACAAACGAAATACTTGAAGAAATTGAGGCTATAAAAAAACTCGGCGACTTTGAGCATATTCTTTTGGTAACAGGTGAAAGCCCAAAAAATGCGGGCTTTGAATATTTGCTAAATGCGGTGAAACTTTGCCACGAGCATTTTGCCTCTGTTTCAATAGAGGTGCAACCTCTTAGCATGGAAGAATATGCCGAGCTTGCAAAATGCGGAGTCACTGCGGTTTTTGTTTATCAAGAAACTTATAGGGAAGAAACTTACAAGCAACACCACCCGCATGGGAAAAAAAGCATTTTTGAATACCGCTTGCATTGCCCAGATAGAATTGGAATTGCAGGGGTGAGGAAAATTGGCATTGGGGCATTGCTCGGTTTGGAAAATTGGCGGGTGGATAGTTTTTTCACGGCTTTGCATTTGAGCTATTTGCAGAGTACATATTGGCAGAGCAGATTTTCAATTTCATTCCCAAGGCTGCGCCCTTTTGAAGGACAAACTATTGAACTGCGCACCCCAAGCGATAAAGAATTGATTCAACTTATATGCGCTTACAGAATATGTTTCCCAGATGTGGAAATTTCACTCAGCACAAGGGAATCTGCAAATTTCAGAGACAGGGCGATGATGCTTGGGCTAACCACAATGAGCGCAGGCAGCCGCACAGACCCTGGCGGCTATGCGGTTTCCAAAAACGAACTCACGCAATGGGAAATAAACGATTCAAGAAGCCCCGCAGAAATTGAGCAAAAAATAAGAGATAACGGCTATGACCCTGTTTGGAAAGACTGGGATGCGGCACTTGAATGAATAACCCATCATTTCTTTTGGCAATTTCGGGCGGCTTGGACAGCATGTGCATGCTGCATTTCTTTGCAAAAAAACATTCAAACTTATACGCTGCTTATGTGAACCACGGAATTAGACAAGATGCAAACGAAGATTCCAAATTGATAAAAAAGAAATGCGAAGAATATGGCGTTCCATTTTACGAACTTTTTATAGACCAAAAAATTTTTGAAGGCAAAAATAATTTTGAAGCCATTGCAAGAGAAGCGAGATATAATTTGCTCTTTGATTTAAAAAATAAATTAGGTGCAGATTTTTTGGCAACCGCTCACCACAAAAACGACCAAGCAGAAACCGTATTCTTGCGAATAGCCCGAAGCACGGGTTTAAAAGGCTTGCGAGGCATTTTGGCAGAGCGAGAAGATGGAGTTATTCGCCCAATGCTGAATTTCACAAAAGAAGATTTGCAAAAATACGCAGAGGAAAATAGAATTGAATGGAGAGAAGATAGCACCAACAAAAGTACCAACCATTTTAGAAATAAAGTCCGTTTGCAGATTTTGCCAAAAATTGAAGAAGAATGTAAAGGCACAATAAACAGCCTAGCGCATATAGCAGAGCTTTCTCAAAAAATTTATCCACAAGTGATTAAAATTTTGAATTCCTATTTTAATCCTTTTTTAGTAGAGCAAACCACAAACTCCATTCTGTTGAAACATTTTCATTTGCCTGCCATGCAAGGATATGGCGAACTCTTTAGGCTATGGCTTGGAAGCAAGGGCATCACTTGGGAAGAGACAAATGAAGACAAAAAATTATACGAGAAATTGCAAAAAAAAGATTCTTTTAGGTTTCGTTTGGGTGGTGTTTATATTGAAAGAAAAAAAGGATTTACTTTATTATCATATAAATTTTAGTATATGTTTCTGTTGTGTTGTCTTCTTCCAAAGCTCCAGAGAGCGATAATAAATTATTCGTTCTCTCTCTATTAGTGCTTATATCATCTATTATTTCCTTAAACATTCTTTTATATTCTTTAGACATATTCTCTATAGGATGGCTATAGCCATAATACAAGCCCCGATATTGCAAAACATAACCCGTTTTTTCATATATCTCAACTATATTCCCATAAGAATCAAACAAATAAACGCGAGCGTTCAAATTATAATGCACTCTCGCTTCTGGAACTCCCAAAACGTGCAATATTAATGTAACATAGTCAATATTGATAATATCAAATAATTTCCTTTCGGTTCTATCAAAATCATGCTGAACATAATAATAACCCCAAATATTGCTATCTTTTGCTGCAATGCTTTTTATAATTTTATTCGCGGTTTCAGAGCTTAAATTACTTCTATCGTGGAATCTTAGCGGCAAAATGTTTTGTTCCGTGTATTCATAAGAAAAATCCACTGTATTTATGTTAAATCGCTTGGTTGCACAACTAGTTAGCAAAAGACCTAGCAGGAGGAGTGTGTAGATTTTGTTCATTTGATGTAATATAGAAATTTTTTCTATATTATTACCCATAATTAAAACCCAAGGAGCCAAAATGCCCGCAAATCAGCATCATCACTTGCAGATAGAAAAACTAAAAGAACTCATAACGTGTCTTCACAACTTTGAAGCAGAAGTGCAAAACGCAGTAACCAACTACCAAGCCAGGTTAACTGACTTGATAGAACAAGGCTTGCCACTGGCAGTTTGGCAAAAATTCTTAAAAGATTATTACCCGCAATCCCAAAACCTAATAAACAAAAACACGGCTGTTATAAATGAACAGGCAATTCCTTATGCAGCCTATAACGTAAGAATTTTGGAACAATTGGTAAAGAAGTAAAGGAGGCCAACAAATGCCAAAAATTTCTCCAAAATGGATTAAGTCTCTAGGCGAAAATGAAATTTTCGTTTTTGGCAGCAACCTCGCTGGCTTTCACGGAGGAGGCGCAGCCGAACTGGCTATGGAATGGGGAGCGGTTTGGGGGCAGGGTGTTGGATTGCAGGGAAAAACTTATGCCATTCCAACGATGTTTAAATCAGTAGAAGAAATGAAACCTTATATTGACGAATTTTTGATTTTTGCAAAAGCGCATCCCGAATTGAAATTTCTCGTCACGGAATTAGGATGCGGAATAGCAGGCTTTACACCAAAAGATGTTGCACCGCTTTTCAAAGCGGTGATAGACGAAAATATTGAGAATGTGTATTTGCCGGAGAGGTTTGTATAGAAATCACCTATTCTTCTCACTCTGTGCAAAAAAGAAAGTTCCAACTATCAAGCAAACCACAGTCAAAGCCACTATTGCCGCGAAATTCACCATAGGATTGAACATAACCACATTGCTATATTCCGTGCTGCCTCTGTAAATAACCGCACGTACCAAATCAAGGCAATATGTCATAGGCATAATGCGGTTCAAAATCAGCAGAACACCAGACGAATTGTTGATTGGGATAATAGCACCAGAAAGGAACATCTGCGGCATAATGATTAGCATTATAGCAAGGTTCGCGGCTTTTCTGCTTTTAATAAGCCCAATGACAATCATAGCCAGCGCACCGCCGGAGAGACACATCAACGGAGAGAGTGCGAGAATCAAAAGCATTTTGTCAATGGATAAAGTAATACCCATTGCAAACCCAACTAAAAGAGTTCCCGCCATGCTCAAAATCGCAGCAAATCCAGAACCCAATATTTTGCCGATAACCAGCGAATAACGCGACACAGGAGATACCAGCATTTCCTGATTAAAATCTATTTCGTGGTCGTCAACAATGGATGCCATGCCCATTGACGTAATCCAAAACAGCATATTGACAAGCATTCCCACAAGCATAAATTGCCCGAACTCAAAATTCACTCCGCTCGCCATATTCTGCATAAGATTGCCGCCTATCATACCCATCATAATAATAGGCATAACAAGGCTCATAATAATAGTGGCAGGAGATTTGAAATAAACGGTAATTTCCCGCCCCATAACGGTGATTATTGTGTTAAGTTCCCTAAACATGTGCGCCCCCTTTTTGTTTGGTTAAAAATTCAATATACGCATCTTCAAGCGTTGGTTCGTATATTTTCAATACAGTCAATTTTGTCTGTATTTTTGAAATGATTTCCTGTGCAGATTTTTCCTTGTATGGAACAACTATTCGCCCATTCACCGTGAAAGGCAAGCCAAGCGATGAAAGTTCATTTGTCAAAGCGGTTCTATCTTCGGCATCCATAATGAGTTCGTGCCTCAGCAAATTCAGCTTTAATTCCGTAGGCGAGCAGCAAGCCGAGATTTTGCCTTTGTTGATTAGGCATACCGTATCGACATTTTCGGCTTCGTCAATGTAATGCGTAGTCAAGAAAATGGTTGTCCCGTATTTCTCGCGAGTTTCGTTGATGTATTCCCACAGGGAACGGCGGCTCACAGCATCTAAGCCTTGAGTAGGTTCGTCTAAGAACAGCACCTTAGGCGTATGTATAAGGCTGCGGATAATTTCTAATTTGCGTTGCATTCCGCCAGAGAGTTTCTTTATCGGTTTGAAAAGCGCATCTTGTATGCCCACGATTTCTGCAAGCTCCATAACCCTATTGCGATACGCGGCGGGCATAAATTTGAAAGCTGGACGGTATCCGTACATTCCGTAAAGACACGCATGAAAGCGAATATTCTGTTCCGCAGTTAATTGCGGGTCAAGACTTGGCTGCTGAAAAATTATTCCCACCTTCTCCCGCACCTTCCGCGCCTCCTTCTCTATATCAAATCCGGCAATTTTAACTTCGCCAGAAGTTTTAGACAATGTGGTTGTAAGGATTGAAATAGTCGTAGTTTTCCCCGCACCATTTTCACCCAAAAAGGCGAAGAATTCCCCTTCGCCCACTGAAAAGCTAATATCATCCACCGCAGATTTCTCCGCGCCTTTATACCGCTTCGTCAGGTTTTGCACTGTAATGACTTTGTTCATTTTATTTTCCTCTACAGTATAAGACGAATTAGGGGGGGAAATATTTTATTTTTTCTACATTATATTTATGACTACTGCCACTATTGAAATAAAAAAGGATATTGCATTAGAACTTTTGCAATATTTGGAAAGCATAGATATTCTTAGAGTGCTGGATAAAAGCAATGTGGTAGAAAAGAAAAAAACTCTTGGCGATTTTTTTGGAGTCTTGCCAGAAGAAGCCTGTAAAGCATTAGAGGAGCATACCCAAAAAGCGAGAAATGAATGGAACAGAGTTTTTTAATAGATACAAATATAATAATTGACATATTTAAACCCTCAATACCTAGCTCGGTAAAATCCAAATTAGCAGATATTCCTCTAGTAGTCTCTGCGGTAACATATATGGAAATTTTAGGATGGCCAAATGCGACTGAACAGCAATTGAAACCCATTCAAGAATTTATGGACAATGCCAAGATTATTTTAATAGATAAGCCTATAATGGAAACTACTATAAAAATTAGGCAAATGAAAAAAATAGCTCTTGGCGATGCTATTATTACTGCAACGGCTTTGGTGCATAATTTAACTTTAATTACAAGAAATATTGACGATTTTAAGAACATTAAAGATTTAAATATTTGGAATCCGTGGGAATAACAATATAAGGCAATTTACTTCTGCGTTTTATCCAAAAAATGCGAACATCTTTTGCAGCTATCGAGTTTTGTTTGCTTATGGCAGCAAAATCCAACATACTGTGGTTTTGTATATATATCATTTCGCATAAAATGGAAACATTCATTGCAAGTAAGTTTGTTTTTCTCTATATGTTTTTTTATTAATTCCATAATTTCAAGTATCAATACACATACAACCCCTGTGATTATGGCGGCGAGGAACATTTTGCGCGCTATGAAAATGGTAGCTATTGCTGCACCCGCAAATAATAATTTTCCGTAAATTTTTCTCATTCCATAACCCATTTTACAGTTGCTTCTGTTGAATCATTTATGCTTTTCGCTTCGGCAATTTCGGTTTTTGAGAGCATTATTTTTATGCTTTTCACCTGTTCTTTTAATGCTTCAAATTTCGCACCTTCAAGTTTTGGTGTGGCTATCATTTTTTTTAATGCTGGATTCATCCAAGAGCCGCTTGGCTGTTTTATGGCAAAATGCAAATGAGGCCCATTGCTCCTGCCCGTGTTGCCAACCTTGCCTATAATCTGCCTGCCCTTAACTCGCTGCCCAGCACCCACGCCTCTCTGCGATAAATGCAAATACCAGCTCTGACTGTTATCTGAATGTTTAATAGCAACGTGATTTCCGCTATCATCATTATAAGAAGATTGCACAACAATTCCATCTGCCACCGCATAAACAGGGGTTCCAACCGTGCCTCTGTAATCTATTCCGCTGTGGAACATTCTTGTGCCTAAGGTGGGGTGAATACGATAGCCAAAGCCGCTTGTTATGTGCAACCTATCTAACGGATACCTCAAACCGGAATGTACAAGTGCCTCACCGTCTTCGGTATAATGAGCATTAAAGGAACTTTTGGGGTCTGCTTCCTCATATAAAAAAGCCTCGCTGTGTTTTACCCTTGAGCCATCATAACCAGCATATAAAACCTTTCCGCCTATCCATACAGAATCTTGAAAACGGGTTTCCTTTAACAGAACTTTGAACCTATCCCCAACTCTTGCATCTGTTCTAAAACTGACCTTGCACTCCAAAACTCCCGCCACAATCCCAACCATATTTTGAGGAATGCCTATATCCCTTAAAGTATTGTATAAATTCCCGCCCTCCTTCAAAATACCCTCATACATAGCATAGCGCACATTCAGCGGTTTTTCAACTATCTTATATCTCCATTCTTCCGTTACGCTATCTCTAACTAAAAAATGAAATGTCGCGAGGTTTTCCGCATATCTGAACATAACCGCTTTTGTGGTGTCTATAGGGTCAAAGCCCACCCAAAAAACCTGCCCTGACTTTAAAGAGCCAAGCTCCACGGTATCTGTAAGGGTATTTATTATTTTCAGAGTTTGCTTCTGTTCCAAGCCCACTTTTTGCAAGGTTTGAAAAAGCCCAAAATTAGGTTCAACCACGGCTGGCTTTAAAATTGGCTGATTTTCTATAAAATCTTCAAGAGAATCTATCCTGCTCTGAATTTCTGCAAGTTGAGCCTCAGGGTCAGGCTCTGTTTTTTTTTCCTCGATTTCTTTTTTACAGGAAAACGTCTGAACCCCGATGACCCCGATCAGTAGGATGATCAGGATTTTTAAACTACTAGACACTAGCTTTGTTAGTTTTCTTGATTTCGCATTTCGGTTTGTTCTCTGTCAACGGTATTTTTCAAGTACTCGTTGAAGTTACGGTCTATGTTAATACCTTCAAAGCTGCCGGCATCCTGATCCAAAACGAACACCGCACTTGGGTTATCCATCCAACCCACAACGTCCACGGCCTCTATTTTCATGCCTTTGTCGCCGGGTCCCTGCAAAACTCTTTCTACCTCTGATTTGCTCACCCAGCCCTGACAGGGTCCTTTAACCAAAGTGTAGTTAGAACTTTCCTTGACGATTGTCAATTCATCGTTAAAGCCAGCGGTACAAACCACTTTGCCACCACCGTCCGAGTCTCTGAGGTCAACATCACCTCTTTTGGATTTAACTTTGTTTGTAGCTTTTTGTGCGAAAGCAAGCGCAACCGCGAAAACGAGCAAAATAACAAGAATTTTTTTCATAAAGACCTCTCAGGGTAAATATATATAAAAAATAGAAAAAAGCTAAGAAAAAAATAAAATATTGCTAAATTTTCCGTATGGACTTCTCAGATTGGCTTTTTATCCTGTTTTACAACACCCTTAAAGCGTGTTTTGAGCAAATTTTATGGATTTGGGGGGCATTTTTCCTCATTGGCTTTGCTTTATACTTTATTTCCAACCTTAGGGACAAAGCTTTTGCCGCTTCTATTGGCCATAAAGCCGAACTATTTTTAACTGGCTGGATTGGAGTACCCGTACACGAAATGGGTCACGCGGTTTTTTGCGTTATTTTTAGGCACAATATCACAGAGGCAAAGTTTTTTTCGCCAAAAGAAGACGGAACTATGGGCTACGTGAAGCACGAATTCAACCCAAAAAGCACTTATCAAAAAATTGGCAATTTTTTTATAGGCATAGCTCCAATGCTTTTTGGCACGGTGGTTATTTACGCCCTGCTCGGAATTTTGCTCCCCGATTTTTTGCCAGAAGAATTAAACGGAAGCATCGCAGAAACGGGCCTAGAAATTTTCAAAAATTTTTTCAGTTTCAGCAATTTTAGCAACTTGCGTTTTTGGATATTTATCTATCTCTCGCTTGGAATAGCCAGCCACATGAAATTGAGCATTCAAGATTTTAAAGGCGCAACCAGCGGCTTTTTAACTTTGCTCTGCCTTATTTTCCTAATAAATTTAATTGCCACTGCTGTTTTGAATTTCGGATTGAAAAGCATATTGCTTTCGGAGTGGTTCACAACCAAAGTAAATGTGTTGCTCTCCATATTTTATCCAATAATGCTCTACGCACTTGTGCTATCGGTTTTATATTTGCTGTTCTCTTATGCGGTGCGTGGGGTTACAAGGGTTGTGAGGAAAAAATCTAAATAAATTCCAACTCCGTTTGCATTTCACAGAGTTCGTAAAATTTTTTCAAAGATTTTTCGTGCTGGCTGGTGAAGCTGTAATCTATCGCATTGTAGTAATCGCAAGCCAAACTTTGCGGCAAGTTGTGAGGATAATATTTTTCCCATTTTTGCAAACATTCTTTCCTGTTTTCTTTGAAATCTTTTATGCTAATTTCCGTTTCATTTAAATAATTTTCAAGCAAGGGCAACAAGCCTCCTCCCAAGGCTTCTTTTCTTATTATCCATACCGCAAAAACAAAGGGCAAATTTTGCCATTCTTGCCAAACAGAAGCCAAGTCGTAGGAATATTCCCATTTGCCTGCAACACTTTCACGCAAAGCGTTATCGCCTATCAACAGCTTGGCATCACAGCTCTTGGCATTATCTGTCCATATAGGCTTGACCTTGAAGTAGAGGCTTGAAAGCAATTTTAGCAAGCTCACGGAGGTATCGCTTTGTTCGGTTATAAAAATGGCTTTATTGCTCAAATTTTCCCATTTATGCTTTGAAAAAAGTTTCACGGAACGAATTTCAAGGGTGCTTGCGGTGCAGAATCGGTTGCAAATAACATAATTTTTTTGATTTTTAGCATATTCTATGGAAGAAGAGGGGGAAAGCATTATTTTGCCCTCCCTTAGTTTTTTGTTTTGCTCGCTTGGAGTTCCATCTAAAAAACGAGTTTTTGGCGGAGAATTATCCAAAAAACGGTGAAAAAATGGGGCACAGACCAAAAAAGGAATACGTCCGACTGTTAAAAAATGTTCCATATAGAAATAAAATTAAATTTTTTCACTTTTTGTTGTTGCTTTTTGCAAAAAAAAACTATATTTATAGGACAATGATTAACCGTATTCCAAATTTCACGTTGATTGGTGCTTTTGACCATGCCTAAGTTTCTTGTTAAAAAAACCACACCCTCAGAGGATGGAAAATCCCTTGTGTTTAAAGGTAAGGTTGTAGAAGGTCCAATAAATAAGGGAATGGCTCTTTTAATTTCCATCGCAGGTCAATCCGCTATTCCCGTAAAAATCGCAGATATTGTGCATTTTGAAAAATCCAAAGACGATTCCAAAAAAGTAGGCTTGGTTGCAGATTTTGAAGACGAGCCAGACGATATGAACATGATTATGGCCCTGCGCATCACTGATGAAGAGATTGAGTGCAGATAAGCTAACGGGTAATTCTTCTCAAAAAATCGTCGTAGTTGTCGCTTTCTCTGATGTCTTTTAGCATATTGCCAAATACGCTTTCGTCTATTTGTTCTTTGGCAATGGTTGTGGGGCGACCCTGCCGTGTGAAAGCCATTCCCCTTAGCCTCTCCTGCTCACTCATTTTTCTTTCCATTGCTCGCTGAAAATTCTCATAAGATTTTTTATCTAGCTCCACCGCAGAGTTTTCATTTGCCTGGTAAGAGACTGGGGTGTGGCAGCTTGGGCAAGTGAACACAAATCCTAGCACTTCGCCTTTTCTTGGCGTGGCACTATCGTTGCCTATGCCAAATGTTATTTGCATATTGCAATGCGGGCATATTATGGATAAGTCGGGCATAAGGATAATGTAGAAAACTTAATCCTCTACACAACGCACCGAAAAGAAAGATACCTTCTTGGATTCATCTACGGAAACGGTCTCCTCTCGCACGGCTTTATCGGTACTCATGCTTCTATAGTAGGCTTGTGTTTTGTTAGGGCAGATACTCGTCCACCAGTACCCTTTATTGCCAGCATTGCTGAAATCACCAGAATTGTTGCGGTAGCCACCTGGTAAAGCAGAAAATCCGTAATTGTCAGCTCCGTTGCCGTTTTGCTCCCAACCACTTTCAGTTTTCAATTTCACACCCGCTTCTTTGTAGCCAGCCATCTTTGTGATTAAATTGCTCCAATCATTACGAGACGACAAGTGCCAACCTTCGGGGCAAACTTCCAATGCTTCTTTCCACTTGTACAGCCTGCCGTACTTTTCACAGTTGGATTCATCTTCATTGTAGCACCAGCTATCATCGGTTTTTGTGTTCAGATTTTCCGCCATCCAAGTCAGATTGCCTATCTTAACTGTCTTGTATGTTTTGCCGTCACGTGTGTCTGTGAAAGTTCCTGTCACTGGTTCGGCGGCAAACGCCACACAAAAGGCTCCTGATATCGCCAATGCTGCCACTATTCGTCTAAATTTCTGCATCTCAAAAATTCCTTATGCTATAATAAAAATTCTGTTAATTCTACCCACAATACGAATATAGAAATATTCTATATTTACACCATGCCGAAATTTTCCGCACTCATATACATAGGCCGCTTTGAACCGCCGCACAATGGGCACCTTGCAACCATTCGCACAGCACTAGAGCAAACAGAAAAAATGCTGGTTTTCATAGGCTCGCACGAGGTTTGCCGTAGCCTGCGCAATCCATTTACATCAGATGAACGAATGGAAATGCTCCGTATTTCCTTAACGGAAATGGAACAAAAAAAAGTAATTTTTATCCCAATTCACGATTCTAATTACAATCACATAGAATGGGTAAAAGAGCTTAAGGAAAAAGTTTTAGACAATGAGCCAAAAATTATAGAGCGCATAGGGCTAATAGGGTATCAAAAAGACCGCACTTCTTATTATCTGGATTTATTTCCAGAATGGGAATTTTTGGAAATGCCGCTTTTTGCAAACGGACTTTCTTCTACTGATATTCGGGATAAATGGTTTAGCGGAACTTTAACAGACCAAGATAAAATACCTCTTTCCGTTTACACTTACCTTAAATTCAAGGAGAACGAAATTTGGGCAAAAAATTTGAAAGAAGAATACAGATTGGTTGAGGAATACAAAAAGGAATGGGCTGGCACTCCTTACCCTCCGATTTTTGTGGCAGGAGATGCTCTGGTTATTTGCAGGGAACATATCTTGCTGATAAAAAGAGGAGCCTTCCCAGGCAAGGGGCTATATGCTATGGCTGGAGGCTTTTTAGATAGCAGAGAACCCATAAGGCATTGCGCCATAAGAGAGCTTATAGAAGAAACAGGCATAGAACTGAGCTACCGAGAATTGGATAAAAGCATCAGGGAATACCAGGTTTTTGACGACCCTCATAGGGAACCTCGCGGAAGAATGATATCGCATACTTTTCTTTTTGATTTGCACGCACCAGAACTTCCAAAATTAAAAGCTGGAGATGATGCATCGGAAGCGGTATGGTACCCGCTGAGTGAATTAAAAAAAATTAGGGAGCTATTTGCCGGAGACCATTATAAAATCATTATGAATATGCTTTCAAATTCCTAAATTAAGGGCATGGAATATTTACTGTTAGCTTTGGATTTTATTAGGCATATAGATGTTTATTTGGCACAAATAGTTGCTCAATATGGGTTTTTGGTATATGCTTTGATTGCTCTCATAATTTTTTGCGAAGTTGGCTTGGTTGTCACTCCTTTTTTGCCTGGAGATTCAATGCTTTTTGCGATTGGTGCTTTGTGCGCAGCGGGAGCTATGGATATAAGCATTGTTTTATCTGTTTTTCCCATAGCGGCAATTTGCGGAGATAATACCAACAGATTTTTGGGTGCTAAAATTGGGCACAGAGCCTTTGCAAAAGGCACCGGAAAAATTTTCAACACGGACAACTACAACAAAGCCCACAATTTTTTTGAAAAATTCGGACCAAAAGCGGTTACCATTTGCCGTTTTATGCCTTTCTTTAGAACATTCGTGCCTTTTGTTGCGGGAATGAGCGGAATGGGTTTTAAAACCTTTTTTCCGTGGAGTATTTTAGGTGGCACAGGCTGGATATTTTTATGCACATTTGCTGGTTATTTCTTGGGGAACATTCCATTCATCAAAGCGCATTTTGAGCTTGTGATAGTAGGTATAATTTGCGTATCGGCAATACCTGCCTTGGTGGAGTGGATTAAGCACCGAAAACACGGCTAAAAACCGCGTTTATATATCAGTCCTGGGTCGCTTTTTCTTGTTAACGCATATACGGTAGCCATCGCCTTGTTTCCCAAGCCTCTCCTGTTTTTCAAAGGATATATCGTAGTTTTTCATTATAAAGCGAAATCCCTGCACAATAGGGTTATCAGTTTCTATAGCATCCCAGTAAGCATCACTACGATAGCGAAGTTCTACATTGTAGTCTTCGATTGCCTTTTTTTGTTGTTCTTCATTGATAAGCGGTTTAGCCATAGTTTTTCTCCTGGTTACGAGTAGTACTAATATAGAAAAATTTCAGCACCTTTCCCAAACCTCAACAACTCCCTAACAAGCGAACTAGACACACTCAAATGCTCAGGCTTGGAACTGAGCAGCACGGTTTCTGTGCCGGGCAAAAGTTTTGCATTGTTCCACGCAATGGATTGTTCCAACTCCAAATCGGAACCTCTCCGCACTCCCCTAACCAAAAATTTGATATTATTTTTCTGCAAATAATCCACAGTCAAACCATCCCAAATTTCAACGCACACCTGCGGAAAATCCTTCATCGCTTTTTTTGCAAATTCAACTCTTTCTTCTGCGGAGAAATGAGTTTTTTTGTTCACGTTGTTTGCGATTAAAATTATGAGCTTGTCAAAAATTGCAGAGGCTCGCTCGGCAACGTCTTTGTGACCGATGGTGAATGGGTCAAAAGAACCCGCAAAAACCGCTATCCGTTCCATTTGCCGCGCTCCTTTATTAAATTTTCCAAAGCATCCAAAGCCTCTGCTTGCGGAATGTTTTTGCGCACAGGTTCTTCTCCTGCGTAAAGAGTGACTTTGCCCTCTGCTGCGCCAACATATCCAAAATCAGCACCTGCCATTTCGCCTGGGCCATTCACTATGCAACCCATCACCGCTATGGAAAGATGCTTTAAGTGCGAAAATCTTTTTTTCACTTCTACTGTTGTACTCTGCAAATCGAAAAGCGTTCTGCCGCACCCTGGGCAACTGATAAAATCAGCTTTGGTTTTGCGAAGCCCTGTCGCTTGCAAAAGAGCGTAAGCAACAGGAATTTCATTGACCGGATTTTCTGTAAGTGAAACCCTTATTGTATCGCCAATCCCATCTATCAGCAATGAGCCTATACCAACGGCAGATTTAATTCTGCCATCTTCACCCTCTCCTGCTTCCGTCACTCCCAAATGAAAGGGGTATGGTTTGTGCCCACCATCTTTTAATCTCTTTGCCATTAAACGGTTGGCTTCCACCATTTCCCTTGGGCGGCTGGCTTTTAAACTGAATATAATTTGGTCAAAATTTTCTGCCTCGCACATAGTCAAAAATTCCATTGCGCTTTCTACCATTCCAAGCGAAGTGTTGCCGTATTTCTCAAGTATTCTAGAACTTAAAGAGCCGTGATTAACGCCTATGCGAATAGCGCGCCTCATTTTCTTTGCTTCTTTAACGAATGACGGAAAAGCATCGTTTCCAAAATTACCCGGATTTACTCTCACCTTTTCCACCCATTTAAGAGCTTCAAAAGCCGCTCTTGGCTGAAAATGTATATCTGCCGAAAGCGGAATTTCAATGCCAGCGGCTCTGACTTTTTCTGAAATCTCCTTTAATTTTTCCGCATCGGCAAGTGTTGGAGTTGTTATTCTAACAAGTTCACAACCCGCACTAGCAAGCTCTATAATCTGTTTTACCGAGCCTTCAATATCTTTTGGGCTTGTGGTTGTCATGGATTGAACGAGTACATTTGCTCCACCACCTATAACAGCAGAACCCACATTTACGGCTATGGTTTTCTCCCGCATAAATTATTTCTTCTTTTTAGTTGCGGGGTTTTGTGGTTCCGCTCCCTCGGAGAGCCATAATTTCAATAAGTTTGCCGCATTGTCGGGGTTGGCAATAGCCCAGCTCTCCAAACGCTCTATAAGCTCATTCTGCTTGCGAACCGGCTCTGGAACCTCCTCGGTGTCTGCCTCAATGGAAATTTCCTCGTGGCGCGGCACAGGTGGGTTCATCGCGTTTATCAAACTCAGCACAACCATTCTGAGGAACACAAAAGCCAGAATCACAATTAAAACTATTGTTATCCTGAGTGCCCAAGTTTCCCACAATTCCTTGTTGCCCATCTGAGCCATAGCCTCTTTTTCTTCTTCCCAAAAACTGCGGTCAAATTGCATAGAAGCAACATAAACGGTATCGTTTCTCTCTTGCGAATAGCCAACGGCATTTTTAACAAGCTGGGTGAGCATTGTTATCTCTTCTTCGCTACGCGGGCGATATATTTTTTTTCCAGAAAGCGTATCTCTCTCGTAAAGGCCGTCCACCGCTACAGATACCGTTAGCCTTTTTGTTGCTCCCGGGCTCCCTATTATTTGCGCCACACTTCTATTCACTTCGTAGTTTGTAATGGAACCTTCTTTTGTTTCATTGCCGTTTTCGGGTGGAATTTGTGAACGAGTGCCATCTTCGCGCTGCTCAGAGCGAACCACTTTTTTTGTGGGATCGTAGCTCTCCACCGTTCTGCTTATCTGGTCAAAATCCAAATCTGCGGAAATGGTTACCGTAGCCTTGTTTGGTCCCAAAACCCCATCTAACATTCCCAGAACCTGCTTTCTGAGGTATGATTCTGCGCTGCGTTTAAATTCCATATTGTGGTCTGTATGCTCGGCAACTTCATTGTCTGCAAAGCCTTTTGTGAGCATAAGCCCGCTATCGTCAGTAACCGTGACCTGCCTGGGCTTTAAGTTATCCACCGCGCTTGCCACCAAATGCTGAATACCCTTTATTTGCCTCTCTTGCAAATCAG
>CAZIMU010000028.1:0-14921 GCA_964540355.1 uncultured Fibrobacteraceae bacterium
CTGGGCTTTGCTTATCGCGAATAAATTTGTTCAAAACGGAATCCAGTTGTTGAATGTCTATGGGTTTTGAAATAAAACCATCAAAACTGTTCTTTAAAAATATTTCCGATTGCCCGCCAATGGCATTTGCCGTTAATGCAATTATGGGATGGGTATATCCCAATTCGCGAATAAGTTTTACCGCTTCCACCCCGTCCATCTCTGGCATCATTTGGTCCATGAATATAACATCATAAACATTGCCGCTTTTAATTTTTTCTATAGCTTCTGTGCCGCTATCTGATATGTCAATAGCGAGTTTGTAGGGTTGCAGCAAGCCTTTGGCAACATATAAATTAGATTCCACATCGTCAACAATCAGCACACTGCCATAAGGCATTGGCTCGCGCTCTATTCGCGCATTTTTTATTTGAGAATAACTTATATAACGGAAATTTTGCAGACTTTCAACTAGCTCTTTGCCCAAAATGCCAGAATTAGTGCCTTTTTGTGGCAAACGCACGATAAACTCCGTGCCTTTGCCAATTTCGCTGTTCACAGTAATTTCGCCTTTCAGAGCCTTTACCAAATATCTGGTAATGTTCATGCCAAGCCCTGTGCCTTCAATCAAATAGCTGAAACGAGAATATTCATCAAATATTTTGTTCTTTTGCTCTTCGGTCATGCCTTGGCCGGTATCACTCACTACGAAAACAAGTGTCGTATCAAAATTTTCTTTTTCACTTTTTTCTGCATGCACCGATAATTTGACTTTTCCAATATTTGTATATTTAAAGGCATTAGAGAGCAAATTGTTCAAAATCTGCTTAATGTGAATTACATCGCCAAATAAAATAAGGGGCAGATTTTCGTCCACGTGAAATTCAAACTCAACAGTTTTATTTCTCATACGCATAATATTGAGTTGCACAATATCGTTTATCAAACTAGCAACATCATATTCCACAAATGCAATTTCTATTTTGTTTGCCTCTATTTTATACACATCAAGAATGTTGTTTATAACGTCTAAAAGCAAATCACTTGAGTTATAAATTTCAATAAATGCTTTTTTCAAATCTTGAGCCATAATTTCGTTTTGCAATTGAATTTCGGTAATGCCCATAATTGTATTCATTGGCGTTCTTATTTCGTGGCTTATGCGCGATAAAAAGCGATTTTTGAAACGGCTGCTCTGCTCTGCCAATTCCCTTGCAATAACTAATTCGGTTACGTCAACAGAATGTTGTAGATGAACAGTTTTTCCATTGTCCCATTCTATATATCTATCTGTATTGCGATACACACGTTCCGTTAAGGCGTTGCGTTCTTCCCATATAATGGTATTGTGCGGGTTTTTGTCTAGCTGAAAACAAGGGCAAAAATCGCATCTTTTCTCTATTCCTTTTTGAAACACTTTATAACAAATTTGTTCAGTTATATTATCGTCCAAGCCATAATGTTTTTTCATATTATCGTTTATAAATAAAACCTTATTGGTAGCTGGCTCGGTCACATATATCATAGTATCCAACCCATTTAGCACATTTGTCAGAATGCTCATGATATGCTCGGATCTCTTCTTGGCTTTGGTAATTTTCGTCAACAAGAACATTAATATAGATGCAAGCACAAGAGAGAGCAAACTTAGAGTTACTATAACATCTATCATCTCTTTGTAATAGTTTTTCTTTGGAACCATAAGCCCAACATACCAGTTGTTTTTCAATTTTTTGGTAAAGGCAATAGCCTCTTCGTTTCTGTAATTCAATACGCTCACTCCAGAAATTTCCCAGTTTCCTTTTAAATTTTTCGCTAGGTCTGCAATTCCGTAATTTACTTCGCCAAGTGATTTGCCAAGCAATGTGGAATCTGGATGCACAATAATATTTAGTTTATCGCTGAGAAGTATTCCAACTTCTGCTTCTGCGATATATACATTGTTTACATATTGTTTGATTTTGTTGAGATTCACATCCAAGCAAATTACGCCTAATTGGTTGCCTTGTTCATCAAGAATTCGGCGCACATAAGTTAAAACAACTATGCCTGTCATTAGATCCACATAAGGTTCCGAAACTTTTACTTCATTTCCCGTTGCTGTCATTGCCATTTTATACCAAGAGCGTTCTGTTGGGGGAGAATCTTTTGGTGGAATCCAATCTTTGCTGTTAATGAATTTATTGTCAAATATGTCAAAAACTCCATATATGTTTATGATGTGTTGTGCGTATTTATTGTCGTTTAACATAGATTTGTTTAAGTCTTTAAAATATTTAGAAATCATATCATCTTTGTTTCCGTGTAAAATTGAAACTCTGGCAGTTTCTGCAATCATGTTTAGCATAATTTCGTTTTCCAATAATTCGGATTCTATATTAGCCTGCATATGGAAGAGCGCATTCCGTGCCTCATCATTCAAATGTTTCTGTTCCAGTTTGCTTGTAAGCATATAACTTAAAGCAATCACCAACACAAATGCGAGCAATACCCACATCTGCATATAAAATTTGCGTATTAGTGAGCGTATCGTTTTCATTTGCATGACTCCATAAATTCGGTTGTTTTAGAAACTGCTTCTTCAAAATCACTGTGCAAAAGTAGCTCTTGGAGAATATCCAAGAATTTTTTGGTTTTAGGAGACCATTGCGCAGAACAAAGTTCGGTAAGGATGCTCTTGGCGTGTTTTTTATCGTAATTTGTGCAAGCAGAGCGGAATTCTAAAAGTTCTGCCTTTAAATATACAATATCATCTTCTTCTTTTGGAGCAATTGCATTTTTTTCAGATTCAAGTTTTTGAATGACTTTGTCGAGATTTTCTAAGAAAAGCCCTATATTGGCAGATATAACCGACTTATTGCCTTCCCTGCCTGCTTTTTCCAACTTGCGGGCAACATCTGAAAGCGTTTTTTCGCCAATATTTGCCAAAGCACTTTTCATAGCGTGGACATTGATGGTGAATGTCTGCAAATCTTCGTCTGTTGCAGAGTTGATTTTCTTTGAAATATCTCCCATAATGGGGATTTTCTTTTTTGCATCGCGAACAAAGGCAATTAGCAAGTCTGGGTGTGCTTTGAAATCTATTTCGTTAGAGCTTATTTTTGAAATATTATGCTTTTGGCGAGCTTCTCTTATAATTTCTTCGCTCTGCTTGTCGCGAATAAACTTGTTCAAAACATAGTCCATTTGGCGAAGGTCTATGGGCTTTGAAATAAAATCATCAAAACCGCTGCTCAAAAGTATTTCTGCCTGCCCAACTATTGCATTTGCAGTTAATGCTATGATTGGGGCAGAGTACCCTAAATCACGCATAATTTTTACCGCTTCCACTCCATCCATTTTCGGCATCATCTGGTCCATAAATATAACATCATAAATCTTGCCGCGCTTTATTTTTTCAACTGCTTCTTCGCCGCTCTCGGCTATATCGATGGATAGTTTATAGGGCTGCAATAGACCTTTGGCAACAAATAGATTAGATTCCACATCGTCAACAACAAGCACGCTGCCATAAGGCATGGGTTCGCGTTCTATTCTGGCGTTCTTTAATTGCGAATCTTTGACAAAACGGGAATTTTGCAGATTTTGAACCAAATCTTCACCCAAAACATTTCTGTTTACAAATCCTTGCGGTACTTTCACATTAACAGTGGTACCCTTTCCAACCTCGCTTTCAACGAAAATTTCGCCATTCATCATTTGTATAAGGTGTTTCACTATGCTCATTCCAAGACCAGCACCTTGAACCGCACGATTATACTCTAAATTAAAACGGGCAAATTCATCAAATATTTTACTTTGCTGTTCTTCGGTCATGCCTTGCCCCGTATCGCTTATGTTAAAGATAAGCACAATATCAGAATCTTCGTGTTTCTGCTCGGAACTCACAACCAATTTCACTTTTCCTTTGTTGGTGTATTTGAACGCATTTGTGAGCAAGTTATTCAAAATTTGTTTAATGCGCAGTTCATCGCCAAATAGCTCTGTGGGTACATTCTTGTCAACATCAAGTTCAAAATCAACAACTTTATGGCTAAACTGAACCATATTCAATTGAACAGTGTCGTAAATCATGCTTGCAACATCGTATTTGCTTGGAATAAGTTCTAATTTGCCAACTTCCGCTTTTGACAAATCCAAAATATCGTTTATGATATTGAGCAGTAAATTTGCAGAAATATAAATTTTATTAAGAGCTTCCAAGGTTGATGGTGAAAGATTATCGTCTTCTAGCTGGATTTCGGTAATTCCAAGAATTGCATTCATAGGTGTGCGGATTTCGTGGCTCATTTTTGCGAGGAATGCAGATTTAGCAACGTTAGCTGTTTCGGCCTCTGCCTGTTTTTTTGCCATAAGTTTTAGGTTGGTTATATCTTGCACCACTTCAATGTATCCAGTTATTTTGCCTTTTAAATCTTTTAGCATTGCAACGTCCACTTGATACGATTTTTCTCCGTTTAAAAAATATGTTTGTTCAAGCCCTCTTTTTGCGCACTCTATGCCGCAATCAGGGGTATTGCATATATCGGAGTTCCATTTGCTACAAGGTTTGCCCAGGGCATCTTTAAGCGTTATTCCTAATAATTTCTCAACTGCCGTATTTATAAATGTCCATTTCGCATCTGCATCGGTCACGGTTATGGGAAGCGGTATAGCATTGAGAATGGAGTTGTACCAATGAGCCATGGTCTTGGAATTCTCATTTTCTTTGTGCAACTCGTCTATTATTGTTTTAAGTCCGCTCAAATCACGTAGATATCCTATCACAGTTACATCATCTTTATACTTAACGCGCACAAGCATAACTTCACAAGGGATAAGTTCGCCATCCAATGTTTGGTGCATCCATTCAAACTGAGCAAAGCCTTTTTCAAAAGTTTCGTCTATATATGCAACCATTTTCTCTTTTGACGGCTTTCCATTTGGCTGGTATTCTGGCGAGAGTTCGCGGAACCTCTCTATGCACTCTTGCTCGCTGGACAATTTAAACAATTTAACGGCTTTCAGATTACATTCTATAACTTTGTAGTTTTTATCAATCATAAGGTAACTAAGCGGCACATTGTCAAAAATAATTTGCATGTGTTCATCTGCCTCGTGCATTTTATTGATTTGTGAGTCGCGGTTAATTGCATTGATTATCATAAATCCAGCAGAGGTGAGTATTTCCATTTCTTCTTTTGAAAATATACGTTCTTTGTGGCAATCGTCAATGCTGAAAAGTCCCCAAAAATCATCATCCAAAAACAATGGAATTGCCACCATAGATTTCATTTCATAGCTTTTCAAAAAATCCTGATCGCTTTGCGGCAAACCTTTTAACGAAGAGTTTATATATTCTTTGCGCAAAAATAAATCTTTCCATTCTGGTTTATTGCCGTAGGGAATTCGTGTACCAATGGGAATTGGCACACGCTTTTTACCGTATTCGCTTGACCATTCATATTTACGAATCAAATGTAGTTCGCCATCAATCATTTCATTCTGCCAAATATGAACACGATCAACATCCAAACATTTACCTATAAGCTCAAAACTTTTCAATAGTAATTTTTCAAAATTACTTTCTTCATAATTATGCAGCAAAGTGGAAGCTACACGGTTCACCGTATCCAGTAAAAGATCCCTATTCTTAATTTCATTCATCATTCGTCTTGTCTCACGCAAATCTCGCATATAAGACATTAAAACAACCTCATTGCCAAGATCGGTGCGTACAAGCATAACATCGAAAGGTATTTGTTCGCCGTTCAGTTTTTGGTGTATCCATTCAAAACTATAGTAGCCTTTCTCGGAATTCCAAGCCTTAGAAGCAAGCTCAAGCATTTCCTCGCGGGATAATTTCCCACTTGGCTGGTATTTGGGCGAAAATTCAAAAAACCTTTTGGCGCACTCTTGCTTGTTGGAGAGTTCAAACATTTTAACAACTTTCCAATTACACTCAATAATGTTTCCTTGTTTATCGAACATTATGCTGCCAAAGGGTGCATTTTCAAATATTGCCCTAATTCGGTTTTCCATCTTATTCTTTACTGCGTTAATGTGCGACAGGAGCAGGCTTAAAATAACTGCCATTATAAAACCGAGCACAGAAAGGAAAATTGCCATTTCATTCAAATTTCGGTAATATTCTTTGGCAGGTATTATAACAGCGAGGCTCCAGCCATTTTCTAATTGTCGCATAAAAGCAATGGATTGACTGCCCTTGTAATCCATCACTTTACGTTCAGAAATAGTTAAGCCTTGCCTTAAATCTCTTTCAATGGATATGCCATCATTTAATTGGCGCAGGAATTTACCTAAATACGAAGGGCTTGGATGAGCGATGATTTCAAATTGCTTATTGAATAATATGCTATAACTATTTTTGGTTAAATGCACATTGGCTGTATATTCTTTAATTTTGTTTAGCTTTGAGTCTAGGCATATTATACCGAGTGGCTTGCCTTTGTCGTTCATAATTCTGTGCGAAAAAGTGATAATGGGCACATCCAAAACAATATCCTTATATGGTTCCGTAACAGCAGTGCTACCATTAGCCTCAATGGCCGCTTTATACCAAGGGCGTTTTTGAGGCGAATAATTTTCTGGGGTAACCCTATCAACACCCGCATAAAACTTTCCTTCAAATGCGTCAAAAATTCCATAAATATCGGTAATTTGCGATGCTGCCCCTTCGATGTGAGACATATATTCAGTGGCGTTTTTCAAATATGAAGATACTTTCTCATAATTTTCGCCTTTAATAATCATTTTGTGAACGGTTTCAGAAATCATACCAGTCAAGGTTTTTAGTTCTGCCAAATCGGTCTTTATTTTTGTGTGGGTATTGTTCAACGCATTTTCAGCATCTAGCTTGAGATGCTTTCTCTCCGATTCGCTTACGAAAATGTAGCTTGTTCCAACGACCAAAATAAATGCTAGAAAAACAAGAATCACTTGCCAATGGGATAATATGCGTTTATATTTAGCTACCATTCTATATCTACTTTCATAAAACGTTCATGGACTTCACTAAATACTTCTACTATTTTCGGGTCAAATTGTTTGCCAGCTTCGGAAATAATTATTCCAACAGCTTTATCATGGTCAAAAGCTTTTTTATACACTCTCTCAGATATCAGAGCATCGTAAACATCCACCACAGCCAGAATTCTCCCTAAAAGAGGAATCTCCAAGCCTTTAAGCCCGCGAGGGTAGCCTTTGCCGTCCCAGCGTTCGTGATGGTAGCTTGCGAAAATTTTGGCATTGTTCCAAAAGGTTTCTTCCTTGGTTTTGCTTATGATCTTATCCATGATTTGTTCACCCGCCGTTACGTGTTTTTTCATAATCTCAAATTCTTCATCGTTTAATTTATCAGGTTTGTTCAAAATTGAATCTGGAATGGCTATTTTGCCTATATCGTGCAAACGCGCCGAAGAAGCTATCAAATCTGAATTCCAGCCTTTTATTTCATCTGCATACACATTGCGCTCAAGCATTGCCTCTATTAAAATTTTAGTTTGAATTGTGGTTCGTTCAATGTGTCCACCGGTTGAATGGTCGCGGCTTTCAACAACATCTGCCAAAATAGATATAATATTGTCGTATAAAGACTCCATTTGCTTGTTTTTTATCTCCAAATGCTCTGTTCTTTCGCGGATAATTCCGTCTAAGTCGGTGTGCATTTTAACGCGGTTTAGCAAAACAAGGGAAGAAAAAGGTTTTACTATGAAATCTATTACACCCAAATCAAAACAATGAGCTTCTATCAGAGCATCTGACTGTCCGGTTAAAAATATCACTGGTATATCAGCGGTTTGGGGGTTGTTTTTCAACAAATTGAGTGCGGTGTAACCGTCCATTTCTGGCATGGAAATATCCAGCAATATCAAATCTGGCTTAATCTTTTTCAGCATAGCGAACATTTTTGAAGCCGAAGGCAGTGTTAGAACGCGGTACTGGCTTTCCAGCACTTCTTCTACCTTAGATAGGCAAGTATCGCTATCATCAACTACAAAAATTGTTTTCATTAATCAGGGTAATATAGTAAAACGCTGATTGACTCTCTTTGGGACAAGGGACTAGGGACAGGGGACATGATTTTTTGCATATTCATGTCCCTTATCCCATATCCCTAATATTTATTTAATCATTACTTACTATAGGATATAGGAATTTTCTAAATTACCCCAGTATGCATAACGCGAAATTCATAGTTCCAAACGCTTTCACCAGCATTAATTTTTTACTCGGTGTAGCCTCTATATGTTGCAGTGCTAGTTTATTTGAAATAAAAAACGAATATCCTGTGGTTATGGGGGCACATTTCATAATTTTTTGCGCATTATTAGACAAATTAGATGGCTTTGCCGCCCGTGCTTTTAACGCAAGCTCGGAGTTCGGGGCACAGTTCGACAGCCTTGCAGATTTAATAGCGTTTGGCATAGCACCTGCCTTTATGATAATGTTTGCCTATAAAGATATATCGCCAAACTGGTACGAAGCTCATAAACTAGCCTTATTTGCTGGAGCTGCGGTTTATATGGTATGTGCCGCTATGAGGCTTGCCAAATATAACGCAATGGATAGTGAATCTTACCCTGATTATTTCTCTGGAATGCCGTCAACTTTTGCAGGAATTGTAAATGCTTTGGTAATAATTTTGCTCTGCAAATATAAATTCTTTGATTCTTGCCCCGATATTCTCTACATACCCCTTGTGATTATGCTAATAACCAGCGTACTTATGGTTAGCCCCTTATTTCTTGCAAAACTTAAAAAAAGAAAAAGCCGCTTTATAAACGCATTTCAAGTGATAAACATAGCTGGAGCTTATATTGCGGGCTTTGCCATGATTTTCCCTGAATATTTAATGGCTTTGGTACTCATATACTTTATCATAGGTTTTGCGCACGGGATAATAAACCGCAACAAAATAATGGCTAAGGAGTCTTAAATGGAATTGGATTCTACAAGTGACTTTTTATATTATATATGGTTTGCCGTTCTTGTGGCTTTTTTGGTTATTTTGTTTGTTGCAAAGTCTAAATTCGACAGATCTTTTGACAAAAGACAAGAACGCCGTAGAATGTTAATATATTCAAAAATAAAGCTCGCACCCTCATCTGATGGCCTAAATAGAGGGCTGAAAATAAAAAGAATCAGAGATATGAAATGATTTTAACCGAATTTGCGCCTGCAAAAATAAATCTTTTTTTATCCATAATAGATAAGAGAGAAGATGGTTATCACAATATTGGCACTATGTTTCACACCGTAAATTACGGAGACCGTATTTTTGGAGAACGAGACAGCAGCGGCACAATTTCCATCTCTTACAATAACCCGCAAGAATATCCACCCGAAAAAGATTTGGTTTGCAGAGTAGCAGAAAAATTAAAAGAAAAGCATTTAATTTCAAGCGGGGTTCGTTTTTATTTGGAAAAAAGGTTGCCTCTGGGTGCAGGACTTGGCGGTGGAAGCTCTGATGCGGCAGCCGCACTTAGGCTTTTGAATAGGATATGGGGGCTTCGTGCCAGCTCAGAAGAGTTGGAAGAAATAGGGGCAAGTATAGGTGCCGACATTGCTTTTTTTGTGAAAGGAGGAGCGGCACTTGCAACTGGAATTGGCAATATTTTAACTCCGCAAAATGCAATAGAGAGCGATTGCTGCATAATTATAGCTACGCCCAAATGCACAGTTCCAACCGCCGATGCCTATAAAGACGTTATGCCCGCTGGCAGCCTGCCTTGGCAAAATTTTTTGAAAAATATGAACCCACTAGACAATTTGTACAATCAATTTGAAGAAACCGTGCTTGAGAAATATCCACTCATAAATTTCTTAAAACAAAAACTAAATGCCTGCGGTGGTAAATCCCTGCTATCTGGCAGCGGAGCAAGTGTTTTTTCCCTATTTTATTCCTTGGAAAGAGCGGTTGAGGCTTACGAGACGGTTAAACACGAGTGCAGGTTTTTGAAGATTGCGAGTTTTTTCAAAAATTAAATTACGCTTCATTCAAAAAATCATTTTTAACTTCCACATATTTTTTCGCACTCCACTCGCAGTGCTCTATTTCATCTTTTGTCAAATCCCTAACTCTGCGCGCGGGGCTTCCGGTTATCAGAGAATAAGGCGGAAATTCTTTGCCGCTGGTGACAAGAGCAGAGGCACCAACAATGCTGTGGTGACCAATTACGGCTCCGTCCATAACGCAAGCTCCCATGCCTATTATGCAATAATCCTCAACCGTGCAAGCGTGGATAATGGCATTGTGACCAACAGTTACTCCCTCACCTATAACAACACCTTTATCGCTTGCCAAATGCACCGTTGAATTATCTTGGATATTTGAGTTTTTCCCAATTTTTATGCTGTTTATATCTCCGCGCAAAACCGCATTGTGAAAGATGGAGACCTCGTCTGAAAGCTCTACCTCGCCTATAACACGAGCACCCGGAGCTATATACACACCCTTGCCAATAACAGGATTTTTTCCTTGAAATGCGTAAATTCCTTTCATCTTTTCCTCTTCTGCGTCAACGTCTTTTCATCTTTGTTTAAGGTTAAAAAACCTAGTTGTTTAACGCCTGCAATCTGAACCAAAGATACAACTTTCATAACAATGCCATAATGCACGGATTCATCGGCGTTTATAACCACAGGCACATCGTCTTTCCAAAGCGATTTGAAAATTTCGCTAAAATCGTTTATATTCACTTCCATTTCCTCAACATAAATTTTTTCATCCTTGTTTATGGAAACTTTAAGCATCTTTTTTTGTTCCATGGTAGGAGCATCGGCATTTGGCAATTCTACTTTTACACCCTGGCTCATAAGAGGGGCAGATATTAAAAAAACTATCAAGATGGCAAAAACAACATCTATCATGTTGGTCAAGTTCATCTCTTGGTTCAGTGATTTTCCGCGGCTTCTTTTCATAATTATCTTCTAATAGTTTCTCTTTCTGTGAAAACTTTTTCTATGGCAAGCAAGTCACCGCGTTTGAATAAACTGAGCAAGCGCGAGGCAAAATTGTAATAAAAAATTTCTTGGCGGGTATTGCGGGAAACAAAATAGTTATATGCAATGGAGGCTGGAATAGCTGCGAGCAAGCCAGCAACGGTGGTCACCAAAGCAACTGCTATGCCTGGAGCAACAACGCTTAAATCTGCCGAGCCGTGAGTTCCAATTTCGTAAAAAGACTGCATAATGCCCCAAACGGTTCCAAAAAGCCCAAAAAAAGGCGAAACATTGGAAGCCATTGCCAAAAAAGAGAGTTTGCTATCGTCTGCAAGCCTGCAAGCCTCCACTTCGCGTTGTATGGTGTCTTCTAACATTTCTGAGCGAGGGCTAAGAGTTTCAACAGTTACAAAGGGGCTTAAATTTTTTGCTTCTTCTAGCACAGCATCTGTGATGGTTCTGAGTGGGCATTTTGATGTTGAGGCAGAAACATTCTCCATTCCCCCAAAATGGTTTATACGTTCAAAAATTTTGTAAAAACGGATATTTGCGCTCATTTTGCTTTTGAGGGAGAGGTATTTTGTTATTATTATTCCCCAGGCAAAGACCGAAAAACAGGATAAAATTAAAAGCACGGCTATGGTGACAGGGTCGCCCAGCGACATTTTAATTATTTCAAAGGTGGTTTTCATGGGTGGTAATTTAGAAAATTATTTTATCACCCCATCACCTTCACAAAAAACGTCCTCTCACGTGGCGGGTCAAACTCGCAAAAATAAATACCTTGCCAAGTTCCAAGAAGCAGTTTACCTTCGTTCACAATAACCGTTGCGCTAGAACCCACCGCACTCGCTTTGAGATGCGCCGTGCTATTGCCTTCTTCGTGGCGAAATTCGGGACGGTCGGGGAAGGCTTTGTCTAAGCCGAGTAGCAAATCGCGAACTACGTTTTTGTCTGCGTTTTCGTTTATTGTGATACCAGCGGTTGTGTGTGGACAATAAACAACCGCAATTCCCTCTTGTACGCCGCTTTTTGCAATGGCTTCGCAAACTTCTTGCGTTACGTTGTAAAAGTCTGCACGCGGAGCGGAAATGTGGTATTCATAAATCATCGGTTTTGAATTCATTATAACCCTCGTAATGATAACTTGCATCTATTCCTTTAATAAATATATCACGCTCATTTATTTTTTTTGTCAAAGCCTTTTTAAGGAGCTGCTTTATCTCTATGTCTTTCACGGGGCTGCGCTCCATCGCCGAGAGATAGTCATTTTTATTTATCTTGCTCCAATCCACAACCACCTTCAATTCCTTTTTAAGAATTAAATCCAGCCAAATTCTCATTGAACGCCCATTGCCTTCTCGAAATGGATGAGCAATATTCATTTCCACATATTTTGCGATAATTTCGTCAAAGGTTTTTTGTGGCATTTTATTTATATGCTTCAACGACTGTTCCAAATACATCAAAGGAGCAAAACGAAAATTTCCCTTAGCAATATTAACCTCACGCATTTTTCCAGCAAAATCATAAATCTCACCAAACAAAAACTTATGTATTTGAGCAAGCCCAGCATAAGTTCCAATCTTTATCTTATCAATTTTCCCAGAATCAAAAAGTATTTTAGCCTTTCGTTTGCTAATTTTCTCCTCCGCCTTGTCCAGTTCGGCTTGGTTTGAGATGCCTAATTTATTTTTTAGAATCATTCTGAGAATAAATATAGTAAAATCAGTCATTCCCCAGCGGTAAAATTCTAATACGAGTTCTTTTCGTATCTATTACTAGTAAAGCTCCTTGTTCAAGTTCTGCTCTAACAGCATTCAAAGCAGAACTCAAATAATCCGAATCTATTTCAGGATAAATATCATTGATTCGTAATTGAACAACGCTGGGCTTTTGCCCATTTGTAACAAAGAGAATGGCTCCAAAATCTAAATCGTGCGTTAAAACAATAAAATCATTTTCTTTCGCAAAATTCATAATTTCCATATCACTAGCACTAGGCAAACCTACGCTTGACCAATGAGTAGCAGATATGCCTTTACCAATCAATACATCTACCCATTGAGGTGACATATTCATATCCAATAAAATTTTCATATAGCTATGCTAAACGGAACTTCTTTCTCTTGCATTCTCCAAGCAGCATATTTCATAGCTTCAAGAACATCTTCCTTTTCCAAATACGGAAAATCTGTCAAAAGGGTTTCAATGCTTCTGCCTGTGCTTAACTGTTCCAAAATATTGCCAACGGTAACTCTCATTCCACGAATGCAAGCCTTTCCACCCATAACAGCTGGATTGTGCGTTATTCTGTTAAACTGCTCCATAACAATAATATACAAAATTTCCCCTCAAATTCTCTTCAAAATCTCAATTAATCCCTCTTTTACTATTTCAAGCGAATTTTGATTTGTAATTTCCCCAGATTTTGACAGATAATCCCTAATTATAGCATCTCTCATTTTTTTGCCGACATTTTCGCCAAATAGCTCCTCTGGCGTTATTCCGAGTTCCACGAGTTTTTCAACTTTATCAAAAACCACGCCCGATTTACCGCTGACATACTGGCTAACGGCAGACTGATGGACATCTAAAACTTCTGCAAGCTCCGTTTGGGAAATCTTTTTCCTATTCATAAAGCTCAAAAAGTCAATTTTTGACACAATAAAACCCTCTTTTTAAGAAAATTTAACCAAATTTTCAATAAAAACCAAGAAAAAATCATTTTTTCTTATCCCTCCCTCTCTTTTTTCAGTAAAATTACTATATTTATGAGTATGTCTTATGTAAAAGTTAGAAATTTTTATATGAAGTTTTTGACTTTTCCAAATTGGGAGTTGTTATGAAAACTAAGCGTTTTCTTTCATTGGCGGTAGGCTTATGGCTTGCCTTGGCATTCACTTCTGCTTCTGCTCAGGGTCTTTATTTCGATATAGGCTTAGGGGTAGGCTCAGGTACAACCAAAATTGATGGTCAAGATATGTCTGATTATTTTAAGGATTTCGGAAATATTGACGAGTTGGCGGTTGATCTTGGCTTTAAGCTCGGATATGGACCAATTGCGGGAAATCCCATCTATGTTGTGGGAGTACTTAATGGGATAGGACATAGACTTGCCGACGGTAAAGATAATATACAGTTTAATTCTTATTTGCTTGGTCCTGGAATAATTGTATATCCAGTGGATATGGTACAGCTTGGATTATCAGTAGGAACTTCTTGGATTGCTAATCAGACAAGTTTGCCTGGGGTAGTGCTATATGATAGTGACGGAGGATTTGCCTGGGATATTTCTGCGGCAGTTGATTTAGGTGGCGAAAATCATGCCTGTTTGCTTGGAATCAAATATTTCAGTGCCAGCAATACGTTGAAAGTATCAAAAGTTAAGGAGGAATCTTCAGCAATAAGCGTTTTTGTAAAATACTCCTTCAGATACAAAAACGATAAGTAAATTAAAAATTTTATCCAAGCCGCCTCACAGGCGGTTTTCCTAGTCAAGCTTTACGTTTCCCCAAAGGTTTGGCGAGAGTAAGTTTCCGCATTCTAAGGACATAAATACGAAATCGGGAAAATCTTAAAATCGGGGTCATCGGGGTTCTGACAATTTTCTATCTTTCCTACCATTAGGGAATATTCTATACCTACATTACTTCGCCCTAATACAAATAAGAATAACAGACATTTGGTAAAGGTTTTACAGATGGACGTTTTTTATTGTTCTGGTAAAACCTCAAAATTTGGAGATAATTATGGATAACAATAAAATCCAGTCGTTTGAAAATAAAAAAGTTCGTTCCATTTGGGATGCAGAAAAAGAAGAATGGTTCTTTTCTGTGGTTGATGTAGTGGCTATTTTAAACCCCACATTTATGAGGGGTTTAAAAAATATATTGACTTCGGCAAAGTTTCTTTAGATTTTTGTATATTATCTTTGTGAAAGCAAAAAAAAGTATCTATTTGGAAACTACCATCCCAAGTTATGCTACTGCAAAGCC